>DASSTY010000144.1:0-4680 GCA_035707585.1 Gemmatimonadales bacterium | reverse complement strand
ATCCACGAGTTCGCCCATCAGCTCGACCGGCTGAGCGACCGACCGGGCGGGATCATCGAGACCAGTCATGCCGCGCTGGAGCGAGACCTGGCTCGCGGGCTGCCATCGTTCCTCGACCCCTACGCGGCCACCAACCCGGCCGAGTTTTTTGCGGTGGCGAGCGAGAGCTTCTTTGAGCGGCCGACGGAACTCCGGCAATCGGATCCGGCGCTTTACCGGGCGCTCGCAGAGTTTTACCGGCAGGATCCTGAGCGATGGCCTGATGGCCCCTGGCGCGAGCGGCCCTCCGCTTCGTAGCTTTCGCCCTTCACCCGCCCAAATCCGAGGACCTGGTTGCACCTGCTCTCTTACCGTATCGCGGCATTGGGCCTGATAGCGCTGGCCGCATCCGGTTGCCAAGCCGACCCCAAGCCGGCTGAGCCGCCGACACTTGGCCAGATCGCCGATTCGATTGGCCGCGGGGTAGCCAACCAGGGCTGCGCGGAGATCGCCGCCGGCGCTCAGGATTCTCTCACATCCGCCGGGCACCGGCCCGCAGTGGCGTGCCGTTGGCGGTCAGCCGACACCACCACGGTTATCCTCCGTCAGGCTGACAGCACGGTGATGTCGATCGTACGGATCTGGGCGCCGCTCAATCTGGTCGGCGAGTACCAGGAGACCGCGGCGCGGCTCGATCGCACGTGGGGCCCTGGGCAGGGATGTCCCGCCAACAACCGCGGCAACGTGCAGGGGGATCGATTCTACGCCCACGACAGCGTATCGGTCCGGATCTACGTACAGCTTCCCAACGCACTGGTGGTAGACTACGAGTTGGCGCCGGGAAGCTGCCGGCCGGCGTGAGCCGCCGTCGGCAGGCGGTACCCGATGTCATCGGGCCCGACCTGAAGGTGCTCTTTTGCGGGATCAATCCGGGGATCTATTCGGCGCGGACCGGATTCCATTTTGCGAGGCCCGGCAACCGATTCTGGCCGGTGCTCCACGCCGCCGGCTTCACGCCGCGGCGGTTCGATCCCTCCGAAGAATGGGATCTGGTCCCACTGGGATGGGGCATTACCAACCTGGTCCACCGGCCCAGCGTCGCAGCCAGTGAGCTCGACCGATCGGAGCTGGTGGCGGGAGCGCGAGGATTGGCGCGCAAGGTTCGGCGTTGGCGGCCACACACGGTGGCGGTGCTGGGGATTGGCGCGTATCGGGCAGGATTCGGGCGGCCCAAGGCCGGCGCCGGCCTCCAGCCCGAGCCACTTGCAGGGGCACGGATCTGGCTATTGCCCAACCCCAGCGGGCTCAATGCCAACTACCGCCCGGCCGAGTTGGCCGCGCTGTTCCGCGAGCTCAGAAGCTCGGTTTCAACCGACTGACCCGTTGAGCGCACCACTCCTGGAGAATCGCCATGCCGTTTCAGGCCCGCATCAAGCCGGAGTACCTGGTACAGCACCCCGATCTCAGCGCCGGGATCTGGTATGACATCGTGCCGATCTTTCCCGGCCTCCCCGAGCGCACACTCAACATGGCCGGCCAGCGTCTCACCCGGATCAAGACCCGCCGAGGGTTTCTGACGCTTCTGGCAGATCACCTCGAAGTGCGGCCGCGGAACCCGGCACCAGCCAGGCGCTAGTGTGGCCGACGCCGCCGTTCGCCATGTCTTCTTCGATATTGGTGGTGTGCTGGGCAGCAACGGATGGGATCACCTCGAGCGGGCCCGCGCGGCGGAACGGTTCGATCTCGATCCGGTTGAATTCCAGCGGCGACACGATCAGGTCGTCGGTGCGTGGGAAGAGGGCCGGATCGACCTGAGCGAATACCTGGGCCACGCGGTGTTCTACCGACCGCGAAGTTTTTCACGGCGCGAGTTCGTCGAATTCATGCAGCAGCAGAGCGTGGCCAACCCCGATGCGATCGCCCTGGTCCAGCGGCTTCACGATGCCGGACGCTGCATTCTCTTTACTCTGAACAACGAATCGGCGGAGCTGAACCGCTACCGGCTGGAGCAGTTCGGACTGCGCCATCTGTTTGTGGGATTCCTCTCATCCTGCTACCTGGGAATCCGCAAACCCGACCCGTTGATTTACGCCCGCGCGCTGTCCATAGCGCAGGCCGACCCGCACCGCACACTGATGATCGACGACCGGGACGGCAACCTGGAGCCCGCGGCCGCGCGGGGTGTTCGCGTTCATCATTTCACCAGCGTCCCCGGGCTGCAGGCAGCTCTGTCGGAGCTTCGTCTCCTTGCCTGAAACACTCCCCGCTGCCCAGGACGCCGAGCGGCGGCTTCGGCGAATTCGCCTGCTCGCCCACCTGCTGGATGACGCGGTTGGAATTCCCTTTACCCGTTGGCAATTTGGCATCGACAGCGTACTCGGTCTCATTCCCGGTGCGGGCGATGCCCTCGGCGCGGTGCTGGCCGGCAGCATCGTATTCGACGCCGCGCGGCTCGGCACACCGCCAGTTACGCTGGCGCGGATGCTGGGAAACATCGTGATCGACAGCATCATCGGAAGTGTGCCGCTCGCGGGCGACCTCCTCGACGTGGCCTGGAAAGCGAACAGGCGGAACGTGCGTTTGCTGGAACGGCACATCGACGCACCGGAACGGGCTCGGCGCGCGAGCTGGCGGCTGATCATTGGAATTGGAGCGGCGATCGTCGCCACTGGTGTGCTCGCTACCGTTGCCGGCATCTGGCTCGCCATCTGGCTGGTGCAGCTCATCAGCCATTGATCGTAAGTCCGGTGACCGGAACTCCGACTCGGGAGGGCTCCCCATGCGATTGATCGCCGGCGTACTGCTCGCATCCTTCTGCTGCATCACTGCGCCGGCCGCCGCGCAGAACCAGGTGCAGGTACGCGTGGCCGCAACCAGCCCGGGCCCCACCGCACGACTCGGCCTCAATCAGGCCTTCAACATCAAGCTGGAGTTCACCACCGATTCCCCTGTCAGGATCTGGGCGCGGCCGTTCTTTCACGGCAAGGAAGCGCCCGGGATGAGCCATGGGTCGGCCCCGCACAGCGGAACCGGTGAAACACTCGGCTGGTTTGCCTTCCGCGAGCCGGCCCAGGTCGACGAAGTCCGAATCTCGGCCGGCGGTGGCAAACCCTATCGTGAATGGCAGGTCATTTCCTATCCGGTACACCTGGAGTGGACCGCCGATCCGGTTTCGGCACCGGCAGAACCTGAGTGGGTAGCCCGGCTTCGGAGCGCCGACCGCGCAGCGCAGGAAGCGGCCATCCGGGAGCAGATGAACCAGCCAACTTCACCCGGCGAAGACGCCCTCTTCAGCGGGTTCATGCTGCTCATGGCGGTGCTGGTGCTCGCCGGGCTGGGCACGCCGATCTGGGCGGCCCGTCGCTGGAGCGGCGGCTGGAGAGTGGCGGCGATGATTCCGCTGGGCGCTGTCGCGTTCGTGGTGCTCAGAATCATCGTTGGCGTGACCATAGACCCGACGTCGCACAACCTGTGGCCGTTCGAAATCGTGCTGGTAAGCCTGGCGGCACTGGCGGCGATGGTGCTCCTCGTAGTGGCCCGAAGGATCGCCGGCGCGGGACGCTAGCGCGCGAGGCGCTATCTTTGGCAGATGCGCCTCCTTCTGCTCAGCAATTCCACTAACTTCGGCGAGCGGTGGCTCGAGTGGCCGCTGGTCCACATTGAAGCCCAGCTGGCGGGCGCCCGCGACGTTTTCTTCGTGCCGTTCGCTGCCGTTCGAACCACCTGGGACGACTACGCCGATGCTTTACGCCAGCGACTGGAACCGCTGGGGTGTGAGGTGCACTCGGCGCACCAGCTCGCTTCGCCCGCGGTGGCCGTGCGTGATGCCGCTGCGATCGCGATCGGTGGAGGCAACACCTTCCGGCTGCTGCAGCAGCTTTACCTCAACGGGCTGATCGAGCCGATTCGCCATGCGGTGCAGAGCGGCGCCCGTTATCTCGGCTGGAGCGCCGGATCGGTAGTGGCCTGTCCCAGCATCCGCACCACCAACGACATGCCGATCGTCGAACCACCGGCGTTCGCCGCCCTCTCGCTGGTGCCGTTTCAAGTCAACGCCCACTACACCGAAGCGCGGCTTCCCAGTCACAATGGAGAAACCCGGCCGGAGCGACTGGAAGAATTTCTGGCGGTGAATCCGGAGTCGACCGTGGCGGCGCTGCCCGAAGGAACCGGCATTCTGGTAGACGGCGCAGCGGCACGATTGATCGGGACGTCAGGATGCATGATCTATCACGGCAAGCTTCCGCCTGAGAGCTATCCCGCCGGGGCCGATCTCAGTTTTCTGCTCGGCTCTTCCGGCCAATGACACAGCCCGGCGCGAAGGCGTACGATCGCCGCTACTTCGATCGGTGGTACCGGAATCCTCGCTCCAGGGTGCGCGCCCGGGGCGAACTGGAGCGCACCGCGGCGCGGGTAGTGGCCGCAGCGGAACAGGTGCTGGGCCGCCGAGTGGCGAGTGTGCTGGACATTGGCTGCGGAGAGGGACGGTGGCAGCCGGCGCTGCGGAAGCTGCGCCCGCGAGTCAAATACATCGGCATCGACCCGAGTGAGTACGCGGTTGGGCGGTTTGGCCCGCGCCGGAATATTCGGCTCGGCGGAATCGAGGATCTCCCGTCGCTCGGCCTGCCCGGACCGTATGATGTAATCGTCTGCGCCGACGTCCTCCATTACCTTCCGGACGCTCAACTCGCGGCGGGACTG
>DASSTY010000143.1:0-3810 GCA_035707585.1 Gemmatimonadales bacterium | reverse complement strand
ACCTCGTCGCCATCGGCGCCACCGTGGTGGCCAAGCCGGAAGACCGCCGCATCGCGGTGGATGTTCCCGGCTGGCGTCCCGATCTGGTCGGCGAAATCGATCTCATCGAAGAGGTCGCCCGGCTCCATGGGTACGGCGAATTTCCCTCGGAGCTCCGGAGCTACCGGGTCGGTTCCGGCGCGGACGCGCCGATCGAAAGAGCGGTTGACCACGTGCGCCGGGGACTGGTTGCCGAGGGGCTGCTGGAGGCAGTCACGCTGCCAGTCGGGCCGCAGGAAGACGAGCAGAGTGTGGCGCTGCTCAATCCGCTCTCCAGCGCCGACGCCTGGCTTCGCCGCCGCCTCCTCCCGGGCTTGGTGCGCCAGGCCGAACTCAACTGGGCCCGGCAGAGCCGCGATATCCGCCTCTTCGAAATCGGCACCGTGTTCGCGCGGAGCAGCAGGGGGGCCGACGAAGAACGTCACGCTGCCGGCGTGGTGAGTGGAGCGCGGGTGCCGGCCCACTGGACCGCTGCCGAGCCGCCGGTCTGGGATGAGTGGGACATCAAGGGCCTGCTGGAGACCGCCGTCGCCCTGGCAAATCCGGACGCCTCCGTGCAAGTTGATGGAACCGCGTGGATTGCCCGTCATCCCGACGGCACGGTGGTGGGTTGGGCCGGTGCGCTGGAGGCCGATTCGCCACCCTGGGCGGCGCCGCTCTACGGGTTCGAAGTCCGGATCGATCCGGCTCCGCGCCCGGCGCCACGGTTCCACCCGCTGCCGGCCACCCCGGCGGCGGAGCGGGTCTTCGCGCTGCTGCTGCCCGATGGACTGGAAGTGGCGCGCGTCGACGAAGTACTGCGCCGCACCGGCGGCGCTCTGCTGGAATCCGTCGAGATCGTCAGCCAATACCGGGGCGACCCGGTGCCGGCCGGCCACCGCAGCGTGGCGGTGCGCCTCATCTTCCGCGCCCCCGACCGGACTCTGCGCGATGCCGAAGTGGATGCCGCGGAGCAGCGGCTGCTGGGCGCCTTGCGAAGCGAGCTGAACCTGCAGCGCCGTGAAGCCGGTGCCGTCCCCGACGTGCAGGAGTGAGTGTGGCCGAGACTTATGATCGTCCCGATCTGAAGGCGCTGGCCCAGCTGGAAGAGCTGCTGAGTCATCTCGGCGAAGAGCTGGCCGGGTGGCGGCGCCGCTCGCTCAAGGCCGAAGCCGATCTCCAGGAAATCCGGGCACACGGTGGCAAGGCCGCCGGCCCCGAGCTGGTCCAGGCCCGGAAGCGGATCATCGAACTCGAAACCGAAAACCACGCGCTCCATCAGCGGGTCGAAGCGGCCAAGGAACGGGTCCGCGCGCTGGCCAGCCGGCTCAGCTTTCTGGAGCAGGGCAGGGAGAAGGTCTCGTGACTGCCAAGCACTCGGTACGCGTGGTGATTGGCGGCGAGGAGTTCACCGTTCGCTCCGAGCTCCCGCCGGAATACACCCGCGAAGTCGCCGAATATCTCGACCGCGCGCTCAAGCGGGTGCGCGATTCTCTCCCGCTGGTGGAAACCCACAAGGCCGCCATCCTCGCGGGGCTCGCCATTACCGACGAACTCTTCCAGGCGCGCCGCGGTGACGCCGATGCAGCCGAGCGGCTGCAGAAGCTCAATGCCGAGCTGGCCCGGCTGCTGCCCCCGGCCAAGCGGGGCAAGGCCGCCCGGAAGGCGGAGTCGTAGATGACCACCTCCACCCTGCTGGCGCTCCTGGCCGGTGCGGCCGTTGGCCTGGTGGTCGGGCTCGCGTGGCTCCTGATCTACATGCGGCGGCAGCAGGCGGCCGGCACCGGAGTGCTGGCGCAGGCGCGCGCCGAAGCCGACCGGGTGCGGCTGGAAGCAACGCGCGAAGCCGAGTCGGCCCGTGCGGCGGCCGCCCTGGAAAATCGGATGGAAGCGCTCAAGCAGCGCGAGGAGATCGAGCGCGAAGTCCAGCGGCGGCGCGAAGAGTATGAGCGGCTGGAAAAGCGGGTGGAAGACCGGGGCCGCGCGCTCGACCGCAAGATGGGCGAAATCGAAAATCAGGAGCGCACCCACACCCGCCGCGAGCAGGCGCTGACCCAGCGCGAAGCCGAGGTCAAGGCCCGCGAAAGCGAAATCGATCATCTGGTGCAGGAACAGCGGGTCAAGCTCGAACGGGTTGCGGGGCTCACCGCCGACGAGGCCCGCCGCGAAATTCTCCAGCGGGTGGAAGACGAAGCGCGGGGCCAGGCCGCGGCGCTGGTGCGCGACGTCAAGGAGCAGGCCCGCAAGAGCGCGGAGCGCGAAGCCCGCCGCATCATCTCGATGGCCATTCAGCGGCTCGGTGCCGAACACACCTCCGAGACCACGGTGGCGGCGGTGGCGCTCCCCGGCGACGAAATGAAAGGCCGGATCATCGGCCGCGAAGGGCGGAACATCCGCGCCTTCGAAACCACCACGGGCGTGGACCTCATCATCGACGACACGCCCGACACGGTGATCATCTCCTGCTTCGATCCGGTGCGGCGCGAAGTGGCCCGCCGCGCGCTCGAGGCGCTGATCACAGACGGCAGGATTCATCCCGGACGGATCGAGGAAATCGTCGCCCGGATCCAGCGCGAGCTGGAAGCCCAGATGGTGGAGCTGGGCGAGCAGGCGGCCTACGATCTCAATATTCACGGACTGCATCCCGAGCTGATCAAGCTGATCGGCCGGATGCGTTACCGCACCTCCTACGGCCAGAACATCCTCGATCACTCGCGCGAAGTGGCCTCGCTCGCCGGGATCATGGCGGCGGAGCTCCACCTCGATGTGGCGCTGGCCAAGCGGGGCGGGCTGCTGCACGATGTGGGCAAGGTGCTGACCCACGACAACGAAGGCACCCACGTCGAACTCGGTGTCGATGTCGCGCGCAAGTACGGCGAGGCGGCGGCGGTGATCAACTGCATCCAGGCCCACCACGACGACGTACCGCACGAAAGCTCCGAGTCGGTGCTGGTGCAGGCGGCCGACGCGATCAGCGGTTCGCGCCCCGGCGCCCGCCGCGAGGCGTTCGAGACTTATGTCAAGCGGCTCACCCGGCTGGAAGAGATCGCCAACGGGTTTCCCGGTGTCGAAAAGACCAACGTCATTCAGGCCGGCCGCGAAGTGCGCGTGCTGGTGACGCCCGATCGGGTGGACGACAACGCCGCCGCCACGCTGAGCGAAACCATCGCCAAGCGGATCGAGAGCGAACTCCAGTACCCCGGCCAGATCCGCGTCGTCGTGATCCGGGAGACCCGGGCGGTGGGGATCGCGCGGTGAGCGCGCGGCTGCTGGATGGCGCGGCGCTGGGCCGCACCATCCGGGCCGAGGTGGCGGCCGAGGTGCAGCAGCTGCTGAGCCGCGGAGTGAAGCCCGGCCTCGCGGTGGTGCTGGTCGGTGATGACCCTGCGAGTCAGGTGTACGTGCGGAGCAAGGGCCGCGCCTGCGAAGAAGCCGGAATGCACTCGGTGACCATCCGCCTTTCCGCCGATACCTCCGAAGCCGAGCTCCTCGCCACGGTCGACCGTCTCAACGACGATCGTGCCATCCACGGAATGCTGGTGCAGCTTCCGCTTCCCCGGCACATCGACACCGAGCGGGTGCTTCACCGGGTCGACCCGCGCAAGGATGTGGACGGGTTCCACCCGATGAACGTGGGCAAGCTGGTGCTGGGCGATCCTACCGCGTTCCGGCCCGCCACCGCCTACGGCATTCAGCAGATGCTGATCCGCGAAGGGATCGAAACCACCGGCGCGCATGCGGTGATCGTGGGCCGCTCCAACATCGTGGGCCGGCCCACCGCCAATCTGCTGC
>DASSTY010000142.1:0-7752 GCA_035707585.1 Gemmatimonadales bacterium | reverse complement strand
GGACATCGGGATCGACCCGATGCTGGTAATACAGATCGATCTGTTCGACGCCGAGCCGCCGGAGCGATGCATCGCAGGCCTGGCGAACGTATTCGGGGCGGCCGTTCACCCGCCGGCGTTCGGGGTGGTCCGGATCGCGCTGGATCCCGAATTTCGTCGCGATCACGACTTCGGCCCGCCGGTTGCGGATCGCCTTTCCAACCAGCTCCTCGTTCGCGCCGGTTCCGTACATGTCGGCGGTGTCGAGGAAGAACACGCCGATCTCCAGCGCACGTTGAATGGTGGCCAGTGCCTCGACCTCGGCACCGTCGGGGTACCGGTCGGTCACATAGAAATCGGACATGCCCATGCAGCCCAGGCCAAGGGCAGAGGCCACCAGCCCCTGCCCGCCCAAGGTCCTTCGCTCCATCATGCTGTCCTTTCGAGTGCTGCGTGCGTCACGATTGCTGATCCTGCTCGATGATCTTTCGCAGAACCATCTGCGAGTAATCCTTGTCGTAGTCCACCAGATTCTTCTTGGTGGTGACTTCGATGTTGGTGGACTGGGCGTCCTGACGATCGAGCTGGATTCCGATATCGAGCCCATCGGGCGTGGTACCGTGCAATTCCCGCTCGTCGCCCTGATCGTTGGTTTCGCTGTCTTTCATCGTCACGTTGAGCTGAGTCAGCACAGCGCGGCTCCGCGCAACGGCGTCGTCAAGCGACATCGGCACCAGGGATTTGGCGCCACGGCTGGTGAGATACACACCCGTGGCCGCGCCGGCCCCCGCGGCTGCCGCCGCGGCGCAAGCCGGCACCGTGCCGGCCATCGCCAGCACCATGATCCATTTGGTGATCTCGCTGAATTTCCTGGACATACCGCCTCCCTCAGGGTTTGACTCCAGGCGGAGCCCCCCGGCCCTCGCCCCGATATAGATGCCGGGAGCACGAGGGGTGCGTCTGCGACCTGGATCACCCCGCGAGGGGCTACTCAGTGGCGGTGCGATGTGCCGCACCCGGTGCTGCCGCTGCCCGAATCCAGATGGTCTTCCGGTTGACGAATTCGTAGATCCCCACTTCGCCCAGTTCGCGCCCATAACCCGAGCGCTTGACCCCTCCGAACGGAAGCCGCGGATCGGAGGCGACCATCCCGTTGATGAACACCATGCCGGCATCAAGCTCGTTGACCAGCCGCGCCTGCTCCTCGGGGTCCTCGGTCCAGGCACTGGCGCCGAGCCCGAACGGGGTGTCGTTGGCCACGGCAATCGCCTCGTCGATGCCGCTGACTCGGAAAACCAGCGCGACCGGGCCGAATACCTCCTCCGTCGCGCCCGGCGAGCCGGGTGGGATGTCGGCCAGCACCGTCGGCGGATAGTACCAGCCGGGACGATCGAGCGGCTTGCCACCGGTGAGCACCCGTGCGCCGGCTTCCACCGTGCGCCGCACCTGCTCCGCCACCGTGTTGCGCTGCGCCGCAGTGGCCAGGGGACCGATCTGGGTGGCCTCGTCCATCGGATCGCCCACCTGAAGCGATTCCATCTCTTTCACCAGCCGGCCCACGAAATCATCGGCGATCGAGTCATCTACTACGAACCGCTTGGCCGCGATGCAGCTCTGGCCGTTGTTGACGGTGCGGGCCTGTGCCGCCGTCCGCGCCGCGATGTCCAACCGAGCGCTCGGCAGCACCACGAAAGGATCGCTGCCCCCCAGCTCCAGCACCGTCTTCTTGATGTGTTTCCCCGCCGCCGAGGCGACCGCACTGCCGGCACCGGTGCTTCCGGTGAGCGTGGCCGCTGCGATCCGCGGGTCGGCCAGCAGCGATTCGACCTTTTCGGGGCCGATCAGCAGTGTCTGAAATGCGTCATCGGGAAAGCCGGCCCGGCGAAGGATCTCCTCGATGGCGAGCGCGCACTGCGGAACATTGGAGGCGTGCTTGAGCAAGCCGACATTGCCTGCCATCAGCGCCGGCGCCGCAAACCGGAACACCTGCCAAAAGGGAAAATTCCACGGCATGATCGCCAGCACCGGCCCCAGCGGCTGGCAACGGACCAGACTGCGGGTCGCCTCGGTTTTCACTTCGTGGTCGGCCAGCAGGCGCGCGCCGTTTTCCGCGTAGTAGCGGCAGGCCAGCGCGCACTTGGCGGCTTCCTGCCGTGCCGCATTGAGCGGCTTGCCCATCTCGGTCACCATGATCCGGCCGAACCGATCCTGCTCCGACTCCAGGATATCGGCCGCACGAGCCAGCCAGGCGGCTCGCTCCGGCAAGCTGGTGTGACGGTAGCGGAGGAACCCTTCGTGCGCCCGGGCAACCGCCGCCTCGAGTTCCTGATCGGTCAGCGGGATGAACGTACGGAGGGTTTCGCCGGTGGCTGGATTGATCGTTGCGATAGACATCAGATACTTCCTCGGCTAGCTGGACATGATTTCCGCAATTCCAACCACATTGGCAAGGTTGACGATCACCACCGGCATCTTGCGGGATTGCGTGGGATCGGCGCCCGGATCGTAAGGTGTGAGCTGCGCCTGCCGCAGTACTACCAGCCCGGTCTGCTGACGGAGGAAATCCGAGATCCGCAGATTAATCAGGACCTCGAACTCCCCATCCAATATGCCGTCGTCGAGATAGCAGCGGACCTGCCGGGTCCGGGTATGCCCCACGCTGCCCACCGTTTCCACCAGTTCATCGATGGTGGGCGCCACCAGCGTTATCGCATCGCGGCGAAGTGCCACGAATGACTGGAGCAGTGGCTGGTTGGGAAGCCGCACCCGGGTGCACTTTACGATCGGCTGACCTGAGTTGAGGAAGTCAAAAAGCGTCTGCATTGGCGGGAGGTGCATTGTGGCGTGGAGCCAGCCGAGCGGGGTGAGGACGTTGGCGGTGACCTTTCGTTGTTCTGGGTAGCTGTTCATCTGGCCCTCAAATCTCCGGAAGAAGAGCTGATTCGGCCAAGATAATAGCGGCCCGGAGCATCTGCCCCGGGCCGCTATCGATTTCGGAGATTGTACCAGGTCAGGGCTTCTTCGGACGGCCCTTGGTGATCTCGCCGGTCATGGCATTGACCTGGACCTGCTGGACCGATCCGTCGCTGCCCCGAACGGTGAAGTAGTAGATCAGCATGCCCCGCTCGGCCTTGGTTTCATCGCCCTGTACTTCGCCGCCCGGCACTCGCGAGCGGGCAATCTGGCGGGCAGCTTCGTGAGTGACCCGGATCCTGGTCGAGTCGATCGTCGACTCGTTCTTGCTGCTGTCGGCCGGGCGCTGGGCATGCACGCGCTGGGCGGAGGCCACCAGCAGCACTGCGCCGATGATCAGCATGGTACGAGTCTTCACGGGCTCCTCCCTTCGTGGTTCGGCCGAACCTTAATGGCCCGTCCGCATCCGAAACAACGCCCTCGGGGGTTGCACGGGCCATGCCAGCCGGCGCTGGCCCCGTCTGGAGGGGCTCCCGGGCGGTCCTGTCTCTCACCGGGGACGCTTACCTACTTGACACCCCCGCCATCTGGCGGGCATCCTCCGCTCTCGCTGCCCACCCACAACCTGTTGCGAGGTCGCCGTGTTCCGATCGCCCCGTTCCGGAGTGCCCCTGCTCGCGCTGCTCGCCGCCTGCGCCCCCAGCGGCACGACCGTCAATCCCACGCCCACTCCCGTGGCCGCTCGAGCCGATACCGCCGTGCCCGGAGCAATCCGGTGGGTGCAACATTCGGCGGAACACCGCGCCCTCTATCTGCAGGTGTACCGCAATGCGACGGCGGCAATCGAACATTCGGCCGACACGGTGAGCGGCGCCTGGGGTGTGGTGCTCGATGCCGACGAAACGGTGATCGACAATTCCGCCTTCGAGCTGCAACAGGCCGTGTCACATCAACCCTACAGCGAAGACGCCTGGGCGGTCTGGGTGCGCAAGCGAGCCGCCACCGCGCTGCCGGGAGCCGTTGGGTTCATCAACCGCGCCCACGCGCTGGGCGGACGGGTGATCATCGTCACCAACCGCGCCGATTCGCTCTGCGCCGATACCCAGGCCAATCTGGTCTCGGCCGGCATCAGGGCAGACGCCGTGCTCTGCAAGGCGGTCGGCGAGAGCGGCAAGCAGCGGCGATTCGACGCCGTTCTTCAGGGCACCGCCGGCCTGCCGCCACTCCAGGTCCTCGCCTGGGTCGGCGACAACATCCAGGACTTCCCCCATCTGAGCCAGGCGATTTCGCAGCAGCCCGACTCCGCCTTCGGCAACTTCGGCCACACCTACTTCATGCTGCCGAATCCCATGTACGGGAGCTGGCAGTAAGAGCCGGGAAGCGGGAGTGAGGCGGCTAGGCGCTAGGCGCTAGTCGTTAGCGGGAATCGCGGTTCCCCGCTTCCCGCTTCTCGCTTCTCGTTTCTCGGCTGTCATCCCCAGAAATCTCGGATGCCTCAGCCGGCCGTCGTCGGTCCATTCGGCGAACCCGACCCGCACCACCAGCTCGGGGCGGGTCCAGTGGAGGTGAGCCCCGCGCGGAGCGCCAGGGCCGCTGAATGGTGAGAGTCGTCGCTCCCGGCGGCGCAGCTCACCCGACAGCAGGCGGATCGTTTCCTGGTCAAAACCGGTGCCCACCTTCCCGGCGTAGCGCAGCTGGGTGCCCTCGTAATAACCGAGCAGCAGAGCGCCGAAGCCGCTGCGGGAACCCTGTGGCTCGCTCCATCCGCCCACTACAAAATCTTCCTCGCGAAGACACTTCAGTTTGACCCAGTCGGGTGAACGGCGGGGGCGATAGGATGATCCCGCCCGCTTCCCGATCAGCCCCTCCTCTCCGGCGCGGCAGGCGGCGGTGAAGAGCTGGCTGAAGCTCCCTTCCAGTACCGGCGTGAGCCGGATCGACTCATTGGGAGTGACCGCGTGCTCCAGCACCTGCCGCCGTACGCTCCACGGCTGGCTGGTGAGATCACGTCCTTCGTAATGGAGACAGTCGAACAGCCACAGCTGAACCGGCACAGCGCGCTGGAGCGCGGGAGATACATCTCGCTTGTGCATCCGCTGCTGCAGCCGGCTGAAACTGGCGGGGCCGCCGTTGGGATCGGGAGCCACCACCTCTCCATCCAGCAGCGCAAATCCCTCGACCGCCGACTCGAGTCCTTCGATCAGTTCGGGATAGTAATCGTCCTGCCGGATCCGGTTTCGCGACATGAGGTGAACGCCGCTGGGCGCCACCCGCGCCTGAACGCGGACGCCGTCGAGCTTGGGCTCGTAGATCCATCCTGCCGGCAGCGCATGGGGTTCCACCAGCGTAGCGAGCATCGGGGGCACAAACACCGGGAGTTCGCGCTGCGGCGGATGACCGTCCACCACCCCGCGCACGCCGGCCCATCGGCGGGAGCTGCGGGCCGACTCGCTCACTGCGATACCGCCGTCGCGGCAGCGGGCCCCAGCGCCAGTTCGAGGTCGGCCTTGGCGGCGAGGATCCCGCCCCAGGGGTCACCGCGATTGGCCACCAGGTCGGCGGCGGTGAAGATCGTAAAGTCGGTGGGATAGGCATCGGGCAGCTCGTCCCACCGAAGCGGCATCGAGACGGTGGCGTCGCGGTGCCGTCTCGGCGAGTAGGCCGCCGCCAGCGACTTGCCGCGAACGTTCTGGTTGTAGTCGAAGAAGACCTTGCCCGTGCGGTCCTTCACCGCCCACGCGAGGGTCACTTCGTCGGGGCAGCGAGTCTGGAGAAATTCTCCCAGGGTCTGGGCAATCGCGCGAACATCATCGAACGTGAAGCGGCGCACGATGGGAACGTAGAGATGGAGCCCCGTGCGGCCCGATGTCTTGACGAAGGCACCGAGTTCCAGCGTCTCGAGCACGTCGCGCACCTCGTACGCCACATGGCGAACGGCATCGAATCCTCGGCGGCTCAGCTCGGGCTCATCGCCCGGCGCTTCACGGCCGGAGTAGACGTACGAATCAAGATCGATCACCAGAAAATCGGGGTAGTTGAGCCGCGACTCCAGCAGCGATTGTTCGGATGACGCGTAGCCGGTGCCGAGCCCGCGGCCGTCGAATCCCCGAGTCACCCGCGAAAACCAGACATGCAGTTCCAGGGCGGACTGCTGCCCCAGCCACAGGAGCGTCGCCAGATTGGCTCCCAGCAGGTAATCCCGCGCGACGCCGCTCTCCTGGGTCCAGATCGCCACGGTGCGCACGAACGGCGGCGGGTTTTCCCAGCTCTTCTGGTAGAAGCTCTTGCCGGCAACTCCTTCCGGCCAGCGGGTGACGAACACCGGCCGTCCATCCAGATGCGGCAGCATCGCCGGCGCGATCCGCGCCAGATATCGCAACAGATCGCGCTTGGTGGCGGGGCGCGGCCGCGCTTTGGGCCAGAGCGGCCGATCGAGACTGGTAACCGGTACGCGCCAGCGTCCCACTTCCAGCGTCATGTTCTGCGCGATGCCGGCCAGTTGATCCAGCACCTCACGAGTCTGCTGCGGCTCTTCCAGCAGTGGAGTCACACTCATCAGTTCACCCGGCCTTCCGCGCACCCGCCTTGCGAGTGCGGCGGGCCGGCGGCGCCTTGGTCTTGCGGCTCTTCGATGCCGGTTTGCCTCCGCGGGCCGCGGCCACGCTTCGGGCCAGTGCATCGCGAAGATCGATCACCTTGGCTTCGCGGTGAGGCGGCGCTACCACGACTTCCTTCCCTTCCAGCTTGGCATCGATCAGCGCGGAGAGTGCCTCACGATAGCGATCGTGATAGGCCTCGGGATCGAACGGCTTCTCCAGCAGTTCCACCAGCCGATATGCCATCTTGAGCTCTTCGTCGCTCAGGTCGGCGGCGTCGATGTCCACCTCGCGCTCCAGCTTCACCTCGTCAGGGTAGTAGAGCGTGTCGAGCAGCAGGGTTCCCTGATGGGGCCGCAAGGCGCAGAGCTGTTCCTTCTTGCGGATCGTGATCGTGGCGATCGCGACCAGGCCCTTTTCTTCCAGCGCCTTGAGCAACAGCGCATAGGGCTTCTGGCCCCGCTCGTCGGGCGCCAGGTAGTAGCTCTTTTCGTAGTAGACCGGATCGATCTCCGACGCCTGTACGAACGCGCTGATTCCCACGGTGTGCTTGCTGGGAAGCGGCAGTGCGTCGAAGTCCTCCTGCGTCAGGGTGACGTAATGCCCCTTGGCGTACTGATAGCCCCGGACGATCTCATCCCAGGGCACCTCGACCTGATCGGTGGGGCACCAGCGCTTCTGTTCGATCCGCGTCCCGCAGGTGACGTGGATCAGGTTGAAGGAGATGTCCTTCGACCGGGTCGCCGAGTGGAGCTTGACCGGAATGTTCACCATTCCGAAGCTCACCGCCCCGGACCAGATGGCCCGTTCCGCCATTCGTCCTCCTCGCTGTGCACATCGGCCGGTGGAAGACCTGCGGCCAGAAATCACATGACCGGACGGTTCACCCCGCCACGACCGGGTCTCCGCTGGTTATCCACAGACTCTTCCACAAGTCGTACACATGTTATCCACAGCAAGTCGTTAAGGGCCAACGACTTACGGCCTAATGATCGCCCTCGGCGCAGCCCGCCACAGTGGGGCCGGTCACACCCGGCCAATAGATCATCTGTATATGAAGAAATCTTCAGGTCGGCTTACGACTCTCTTGGATGGCCCCACGGTATTCTCTGGGCGTCACCATGAAACGAGGCTCAGAAATGCGATTCCGTACCCTGCTTGCCATTGCGCTTCCTGCCGGCGCCCTGGGTGGCGCCCTCCTGCTTACCGCGGCGGTCCGTCGGGCTCCCACGTTCGAGCGGGTCGATTTCGGCGTGAAGCACAC
>DASSTY010000141.1:0-8866 GCA_035707585.1 Gemmatimonadales bacterium | reverse complement strand
CGCAGACCGCGGAACATGCCGCGGAGCGGGCTCGGGCGGTGGCCGAGTCGGCACAGCGCGCCGCGGACATCGGCAAGGCGGGCCGGAAGGCGGTCGAGGAGTCGGTGGCGGCGATGGATGCGGTGAAGCAGCAGGTGGAATCGATCGCCGACAGCATCGTGGTCCTGGCGGAGCAGGCGCAGGCAATCGGAGAAATCATTTCCACCGTGAATGAAATCGCCGAGCAGACCAACCTGCTGGCGCTGAATGCGTCGGTGGAGGCGGCCCGCGCCGGCGAGCAGGGGCGCGGCTTTGCGGTCGTGGCCGGCGAGGTGCGCGCGCTGGCGGCCCGCTCCAAGCAGGCCACCGTGCAGGTGCGCCAGATTCTCACCGAGATCCAGCAGGCGACCGGTGCCGCGGTAATGGCCACCGAACGCGGCACCCATCAGGTGGCGGGTGGCGCGCGCCAGGTGAACGAAGCCGGCGAAACCATCCGGACGCTGGCGGACGCGATTACCGAATCGGCCCAGGCGGCGGCGCAGATCGTGGCGTCGGCCGGCCAGCAGGCGATCGGGATGACGCAAATCCGGCAGGCGATGAGCAGCATTCATGAAGCGACCCAGCAAACATTGGCGTCGACTCGCCAGGCCGAGCAGGCGGCCAAGGATCTCAACCGAATCGGATCGCACCTCGCCACGCTGGTCGGCGGCGATGAGCGCCGCGCCGCACGGACGCTGACACCCGCGTGAACCGGGACGAACTCACCACTCGGCTCCTGGCCACTTTCGTCGGGGAGCTGCAGGAGCAGGTCGCCGCGATGAACGCCGATCTGCTCGCGCTGGAATCGGCTCCCGACGACGCCGAGCGGCTCCGCTCGCTGTTCCGGGCGGCTCACACGCTGAAAGGCGCTGCTCGCGCGGCCGGCGTGCCGTTGGTGGAGCAGTCGTGTCATGTGCTGGAATCACTGCTGGCTTCGGCGCGCGATGGCACGCTGACACTCCGGGCGGAGCAGTTCGCCCTGCTGTTTCAGGCGGCGGACGCACTGGCCGACGCGGGGCGGCGACTCGGTGCAGGAGAGAAGCTGGAAGACAGCCCGCTCGCGCGGCTCGCCGGGACATTGCGGAGTCAGCGGCAGTCGCCGGTGAACGCGCCGGTGCCGCCAGTCGCGCCGCCGCGGCCGCTCGCTGCTCCCCCTCCGGCGCCGGTGAGCGACGAAACGGTTTCGCCGCCCAGCGCCGATCTGGTGCGGCTGCCGTCGGCCAGAATCGATGAGCTCTACGCTGCCACCGGTCAACTGCGCGCAACGATCGGGCGGGTTGGCGTCCGGTCGGACGAAGCACGAGAGCTCTACGAACTGGCGGCGGGCTGGGCCCGCAGCTGGCGGCGGCTCAGCCGGCAGATGGCCCGGCAGTCGGGGGTGCAGCGGCCGCTCGATCCCGCACTGACCGATCGGCTCACCGAGCTGGTCGAGCGGATCGAGCGGCTGGATCGCGCCGTCAGCGACGACGCCCGCGAGACGACCCAGGCGGTTGAAGGTCTGAGCCACCGGGTGCGGCGGCTCCGAATGGGCGCGTTCGCTGATACGGTCGCAGCGCTGCCCCGGGTAGTTCGCGATGTGGCACTGGCGGAACGAAAAGAAGCTCGGCTCGAAGTAGTGGGCGCCGAGGTGGAAGCCGATCGTGCGGTACTCGACGGGCTGCGTGATGCGCTGCTTCATCTGGTGCGAAACGCCCTGGATCATGGGATTGAGCCGCCGGCGGTCCGCGAGGCCGCCGGCAAGCCGCGGGCCGGTACCGTCACCGTTTCGGCGGCGCTGGTGGGCGAACGGCTCACCGTGACCGTGGCCGATGACGGTGCCGGGATCGATGTCACCGCGCTGCGCGTGTTGCTCGAGCGTCGCGGCGATGCCTTGCCGGACGACGATGGCGCCCTGATCCAGCGCCTCTTCCAGGGGGGACTCTCCACCCGGACCGAACCGACCGCCATCTCCGGCCGCGGCGTCGGGCTGGATGCGGCGCGCGCGGCGGTTGAGCGGATTCGCGGACGGATCGATGTTCGCTGGACCGTTGGCCGCGGAACGATGTTCACGATCGAATGTCCGCCCACGCTGGCGATGGTCCGCGTGCTGCTGGTTGTGGTGGGCGGCCACACAGTAGCGATCCCCACCGAAAGTATCGAGCGAATCGAACGACTGGACCCCGCCCAGCTCCGGCGCGCGGGCGGGAGGGACGTGCTGCCGGGACCCGACCAGCCGGTAGTGGTGGCGTCGCTGGCGCGGCTCCTCGGCCCCGGATTTGCCGAAACCGAGATCACCGGTGCGCCCCCGATCGTCCGACTGGCGGTCGGGAACGGCCGGCGTGCGGCACTGGTGGTCGATGAGGCGCTGGCCGAAGAGGAGATCCTGATTCGACCCCTCAAGCATATCGAGCCGGCGTCGCCACTGGCGAGCGGCGCCGCTCTCCTCTCCAGCGGCGAAGTCACCGTGCTCCTTCGGCCGGAGGCCCTTTGCGCCGCTGCTGCGGAGCTTCCCACTGCCTCCGGCGGGCTGACTGCGCCGGATCAGTCGGCGCCTCGGTCGTCCACGCTGCTGGTGGTGGATGATTCGATTACCACCCGGAGTCTCGAACGCAGCATCCTGGAGGCGGCCGGCTACACGGTGCGGACCAGCGCCAACGGCGCGGAGGCATGGCAACTGCTCCAGGGGGGCGGGATCGATCTCGTGATCTCTGATATCGAGATGCCGGAGATGGACGGCATTGCGCTCTGCCAAGCCGTCCGCGGTTCGCCCGAGCTGGCGGGGCTTCCGATCGTGCTGGTCACCGCGCTGGAATCGCCGGAAGATCGCCAGCGTGGAATGGAGGCGGGTGCCAACGCCTATGTGGTGAAATCGAGTTTCGATCAGGCGGACCTGCTCGAGGTGATCCGGCAGCTCCTCGGTGACCCGGTTTGATTCGGGTCCTCGTCGCCGACGATTCACCAACCGTCCGCGCACTGCTGGTCGGGATCCTTCAGGAAGATCCCGAGCTGCTGGTGGTGGGCGAGGCCTGCGATGGCCCGAGCGCGGTAGAGCTCGCCGTCCGGCTCCGGCCCGACGTGATCACCATGGACGTCCAGATGCCCGGACTCGACGGGCTGGAAGCGACCAAGGAGATCATGGCGCGGGCACCGGCCAGAATCCTGATCGTTTCATCGAGCGCCAACGAGCGGGAAATGGAACTGTCGCTCGACGCCACCCAGGCCGGCGCGCTGATGGTGATGACACCGCCCGACGAGCCGGCCGCGCCGACATTCGAAGAGAATCGCGCGCAGTTCATCGCGATGGTCAAGGCGATGGCCAGCGTCAAGGTGGTGCGGCGCTGGGCCACGCCCACCCGGATGCTCGACGCGCCGCGGCTGCCGCTGGGGCCGCTGGCCGAGCCGCCTCGTCCGGCCCGCCTGGTGGCAATCACGGCATCTACCGGCGGACCGGCGGCGCTTCAGCGAGTGCTGATGGATCTGCCGCGGAACTTTCCCGCGCCGATCCTGGTGGTACAGCACATTGCACCGGGATTTGTGCCGGGGCTCTGCGCCTGGCTGAGCGGACGCTGCGGACTCCGCGTCAGGGTGGCGGGCGACCGCGAACGACTCGAGTCCCGGACCGTCTATCTCGCGCCGGACGACGCGCACCTGGGTGTTCGGCCGGACGGCACCGCGCTGCTCGACCACTCGGCGCCGATCGGCGGCTTCCGCCCGTCGGCGACTTTTCTGTTCGAGTCGCTGGCCCAGCGGTACGGCTCGTCGGCGGTGGCTGTCATCCTCACCGGCATGGGGCGGGACGGCGTGGATGGTCTGCGGGCTGTCCATCGGGCCGGCGGGCAGGTGATCGCCCAGGATGAGGCGACATCGGTGGTGTACGGAATGCCGCGCGAGGCGGCGCTCGCCGGTGTCGTCAATGCGGTACTTCCGGTAGAGCGCATTGCCGAACGACTAATTGCACTGACTCGGGGACTTTATCATGCACCGCTCGATCCTGATCGCTGAAGACAGCCCGACTCAGGCCGATGCCCTGCGGATTCTGCTGGAGCACGCCGGGTACTATGTCGGCGTGTCACGGAGTGGCGAAGAGGCGCTTCAACAACTGGCTGCTCGGCAGTTCGGACTGGTGCTCACCGATATCATGATGCCGGGGATCAACGGCTACGAGCTGTGCCGCCGAATCAAGACCTGGGAATCGCGCTCCGATACGCCGGTTGTGCTCCTCACCAGTCTCACCGATCCCACCGACATCGTGCGAGGGCTCGAGGCCGGGGCCGACAACTACATCACCAAACCGTACGACCCCGACCAGCTGCTGAGCCGGATTCGGCGCGTCATGGAGGGTCACCGGCTTCGCCCCGGCGGACGCACCAGCCTGGGTGTGGACATCACCTTCCTGGGCACCCGGTTCACGATCACATCCGAGCGGGAACAGATTCTCGACCTGCTGCTCTCCAGCGTGGAAGACATCATCCGGACCAACCGCGCTCTCGAGCACCAGCAGCAGCAGTTGGCCGAAGCTCATGAGCGGCTGGCCGTTTTCGCGCGTGAAAAGGGCAGGGAGGCACGAGCGTCCACCGAGCGCTATCGGGCGCTGATGCAGAACGCCGGCGATGCCATCTTCATCGTCGACGGCAGCGGCATGGTGCTGGAAGCGAATCAGCAGGCAGCCGATCTCTTTGCCGAGCCGATGGAGCGGCTGCTGGCGCGGCGGATCGACTCGCTGTTCGCCGGATCGGAACAGGGTCCGGCGCTGTTCGAGCGGATCGCCGGGCTGCGGCGGCGCGGAGAAGTCAGCAAGATGGAATGCCAGCTCCGCCGCCCCGACGGGACGGTGGCCTTTCTCGAAATCTCCGCTTCTCTGACATCGATCGCGGGGGAGGCGCTGATCCTGGCGATCATGCGGGACGTCACCAGCCGGAAGCATACCGAGGAACAGTTGCGGCAGGCCCAGCGGATGGAAGCGATCGGCCGCCTGTCGGGCGGTATCGCGCACGACTTCAACAACGTGCTCACGGCGATCAAGGGCGGCACTCAGCTGCTGCTCCTCGATGCTCCCGCCGACAGCTCGCTCCGCGAAGAACTCCAGGAAATCGATCTGGCTGCCGACCGGGCCGCGGCACTGACCCGGCAATTGCTCGCCTTCAGCCGCCGACAGGTGATCCAGCCGTCTGCGGTGGATCTCAACGACGTGGTGCGCGACCTGAAGGGGATGATGGGCCGGCTGCTGGGAGAGGACGTTGAGCTGTGCACCGAGTTCGATCGGGATCTGCCCAAGACCCTGACCGATCGCGGCCAGATGGAGCAGGTGCTGCTCAACCTGGCGGTGAACGCCCGCGACGCGATGCCCCATGGCGGAACCCTGGAAATCCGGACCCGGCACGTCAGGCCCGACGAGGTGGCGGCGCTGGGTCGCGATCTGGCGCCGCGCAGCTACGCGCTGCTCTCGGTGCGCGATACCGGAACCGGGATGCCGCCGGAAGTTGCCGAGCAGATTTTCGAGCCGTTCTTCACCACCAAACCACTGGGCGAGGGGACCGGGCTCGGCCTCAGCACGGTGTACGGGATTGTCCGGCAGACCGAAGGCGATATCTGGGTAGACACCACGCCGGGCCAGGGAAGCACCTTTACCGTGGTGCTCCCCGCTTCCGACGGAGTGGATCGGCCGGCTGCCACGATCGCTGCCCCGGCGGTGTCGACCGGAGGATCGGAGACGATTCTGCTGGTGGAAGACGAGGACACGGTGCGCCGCCTCGCCCGGCGGCTCCTGACATCTCGCGGCTACAACGTAGTCGAGGCCAACAACGGCGCCGAGGCACTGGAGCTGGTTCAGTCGATGGAACGGCCGATCGACTTGCTGGTAACCGATGTGGTGATGCCGCGAATGAGCGGACACGCCCTCGCAGAAGCGCTGCGTCGTTCGCGTCCGGGGCTGCGGGTGCTCTACATGTCGGGCTACACCGACGATGCGATCGCCAACCATGGCGTGCTGGTGCCGGGGATCGCGCTGGTGGAGAAGCCGTTTACCCCCGACGAGTTTGCTGCCAAGGTTCGGGCTGCGCTGCAGCAGGCGGCCGGCTGAGCGGGGCTTTCGCCGTCACGCTCCGTCCAGCACCGATCTCACACCGTGGAGGAGCGCCTCCATGGTGAACGGCTTTTCGATCAGGGCGGTGCCCGCCGGGAGCGCCTCCCCGCGCCCGGCCGCCTGCTCGTCGTAGCCGGAGATCACCAGCACCCGCGGCGCGTTGTCGTAGTGCTTCAGTTCAGCCATCAGTTCCCAGCCACCCAGCTCCGGCATGACCAGATCGGTGATTACCAGATCGATCGTGGCGGCGCCCCGCTCCGCGATGATGTCGAGGGCTTCCGCGCCGTGGCGCGCCTCGATCACCGTGTAGCCGTGCCGCTTGAGGATCCGTCCGATCGAGGTTCGCACTGACGCCTCATCGTCTACCACCAGCACCGTCTCGGTTCCGGTTGGCAGCGGGCGAGTGGCTGCGGGGATGTCGGCGGGTACTGCTCCCTCCTGGCGCGGCAGATAGAGCGTGAAAGTCGTGCCCCGGCCGACCGCGCTCCGCACCGCGGTATATCCGCCGTACTGCTTCATGATCCCGTACACCGTCGCGAGGCCGAGGCCGGTTCCCTGGCCCAGCGCCTTGGTGGTGAAGAACGGCTCGAAGATTCGGGTCTGCAGTTCGGGCGACATGCCGATGCCGTCATCTTCCACTTCCAGTGTGACGTACTCACCGGGTCGCAGTCCGCGGTTGTCCTTCGCCAGGGCTTCGTCCACCGTTACGTGACCGGTGCGGAGCGTCAGTGAGCCGCCGGCGGGCATGGCGTCGCGCGCGTTGACTGCCAGGTTAAGCAGTACCTGATCGAGCTGGCCGCGATCGGCCAGGACACTGCTGAGCGGGTGGGTCAGTTCGACCTGGACCTTTACGCCGTCTCCCAGAATGCGTCGCAGCATCCGCTCGGTATCGCGCACCACGCTGTTGAGATCGAGCAGGCGCGGCTGGACCACCTGCTTTCGGCTGAACGCCAGCAACTGACGGGTGAGGGTGGCGGCGCGTTCGGCGGCGTTGCGGATGGTCTCGACATCCTCGCGCACGGGGTGATCTCCCAACTGGCTCAACGCCAGCTCGGCATTGGAATGGATCGCCGCGAGGAGGTTGTTGAAGTCGTGCGCGATGCCGCCGGCGAGCTGACCAATCGCTTCCATCTTCTGGGCCTGACGAAGCTGGGCCTCGAGTGAGCGCTGAGGCGTGAGATCCTTGACGATGCCGAAGACACCGACCACCGCATCGCCCACCACGATCGGAAGACTGGTCACCGCGATGTCCACTCGGCGTCCGCTCTTGTGGATGATCGTCGATTCGTAGCTCTGGGCAGTTCCCTGGACGACCTCCCGGAATCGCGCCACTGTCAGATGCAGGTGCTCCGGGACGATCAGTGGAACGAAGCTGCTGCCGACCAGTTCGGCCGGCGCGTAGCCCGAGATTACTTCGGCGGCGGGATTGGCGCTGACGAACCGGCCGTCGAGGTCGATCCACACTACCGCATCGGGGTGGTGGTCGAACAGCGAGCGATAGCGCTGCTCGCTTTCTTCCAGCCGCTCCGAGGCAAGGTGGAGCTCCGTCACGTCCATCACCAGGCCGTCGGAGATGATCGTGCCGTCCGGTTGGCGATGTGCCCGCGCGGCAATCTGGATGTACCTGATCTCGCCCGAGCGGAGCCGCACGCGGCCTTCCCACCGAAAGGGACCCAGGTCGGCGGCGGCTGCCAGCGCCAGCCCGCGAAACTCGGCGTAATCGGCGGGATGAATCAGATCGAGCAGCGCACGGGGATCGGCAAGTGCCTCCTCCGGTGAGACGTCGAACAGCGCGCGGGCACCTTCGCTCACGAAGGTGTAGCCGCTGGTCCCGTCCGGACGAAACACGAACTGGTAGACCACGCCGGGCACATTGGACGCCACCCGCTGGTAGCGGGCTTCACTTTCACGAAGCGCGGCTTCGGCGTTCTTCCGCTCGGTGATGTCCGCCATCTGGGCCACGAAATAGAGCGGCGTGCCGGCGGGATCGCGCACCAGCACGGCGTTGAGCGCGGCCCAGACCACCCGGCCCGGCGTCGGGATGAACCGCTTCTCCATCCGGTACCGGTCGATTTCGCCAGCCAGCGCGCGGCGAAGCAGCTCGTCGTTGGCTGCCACATCGTCGGGGTGGGTGAACGACTGGAAGGAGCACCCGACCAGCTTCTCTTCGGGAAGGCCGAAAATTTCGCAGAGCGCCCGATTGACCCGGAGCCAGCGTCCGTCGGGCGCGGTGATCGCCATCCCGATCGCGGCGTGGTCAAAGGCGCCGCGGAATCGGGATTCGCTGACCTGCAGCGCCTCCAGCGCGGCGAGCCGTCCCTCGCGCTCGTCGGCCAGCCGGCGCTCGGCCAGCAATTCACCGCTGGCGTGGCGGAGCCAGTCGCGATGATGGAGCTCCTGCTCGATGGCGTACGCCGTGTGGGCCACCAGCCGGAGCCGTTCGACGGCGCCCAACGAGGCGGCCACCGGGGTGCTCACGTCGACCACGCCGAGCAGTTCGCCGTTGGTGCCGCGAATGGGAGCGCCGGTGCAGGTGAACCCGTGCAGCGCCGTCAGGAAGTGTTCGCTTCCGGTCACGGTAACCGGCCGGCCGGTGACCAGGGCGGTTCCGGCTCCGTTGGTGCCCATCGCCGCTTCGGACCAGTCGGCGCCGGGCGGTACCAGTCGCTGGAGTGCCTCGCGCGCGCTGCCGGTGGAGTAGAGCACGACCCCGTCGCGATCCACCAGGAAAGTGGCGTGGGGCACCGAGTCGTAGGTAGCGGCGAGCCAGTCGAGGTGGGAACGCGC
>DASSTY010000140.1:0-5600 GCA_035707585.1 Gemmatimonadales bacterium | reverse complement strand
CACCCGTAAGCATCTCGTTCTGACTTCGCTCGGGATCGCGCTGTTGCTGCTCGTCGCCAGTGTTTCGACCGCACCAGCGCAATCGGTTCTTTCAGTCGACGCGGGATTCGCTTCGGTTTCCTACGGCGCCGATTCCAGCATTGGCGCGTCGGTCTTTTCGATCGCCCCCACATTCGATCTCACCACCAACCAACTTTCACTGACCGCATCCGCCGGCTACGGACGATTCACCAGCGGGTCATGGAGTCTCCAGGGCGGTGCAACGGGATCGTGGTACGCGCCGCCGCTCGGTCCGTTACGCCCCGAGCTGGGTGGCTGGATTTCGGGTACGAGCTATCCGAATGATTTCGGAACCGGCCGCTACGGCGGGCTGCTCCGCCTGCACTGGCTGGGCGAGAACTCCGGCGTATGGCTGGGTGGTGGCGCTGGGCGCGCCTGGGATGGGTTCGACTGGCAGCGGAACGATCGCCTGGAAGCTGGCGGCTGGCTCAGGCGCGGGCCGGTGGTCGCAGCGGCAACGGTGACGCCTTCGTATGTCGGCGATCTTCGCTTCACCGATGTGCAGCTGGTTGGCCGGCTGGTCCGAGGCCCGGCCGAGTTCACGGCGGCGGCCGGCCTCCGGGCATGGAGCAATCCCGACGCCAGCGGCAGTGGCTGGGCGGCGCTCACTGCGGTGTACTGGATCGAGCGGCGGCTCGCTCTGACCGGAGGAATCGGCCAATACCCCGCCGACTTTGCCGAGGGAAATCCGCAGGGCAAGTACCTGACCTTGGGAATTCGCCTGGCATCGGGCCGTCCCCCGCGGCCAACCTCGGAGCGCGAAGGAGCGGAGCTGCTGCGGCAGGCTCTGGCGCGCCCCCTGGTTCCGAGATTTGAAATCAGCCGCGGCGCCGACGGTGTCACCCTCACGATCGGTGCACCCGATGCGCATCGGGTGGAGCTGATGGGCGACTTCACCGACTGGCAGGCGGTGGCACTTTCCCGGGACGGCGATCGCTGGAGCGTTACCCTGCCGATCAGCCCGGGAATCCACCGGCTGAACCTGCGGGTGGACGGCGGGAAATGGGGTGTTCCGCCAGGGCTTCCAGTGCTGAAGGACGACTTTGGCGGGGTGGTGGCGCTCGTTTCGGTAGAGTGACCTGAGGGAGGGCTCGGGGGGTCTGTAGCGGTGATCCCGATCATCTGGAGCGTCCGATGAAGTGCCTTGCAGTGGCTTGCGTGCTGCTGTCTCTGGCTCCGGTGGCTCAGGCGCAATCAGCGGCTGTGCCGGTGACCCGTCTTCGCGCGCAGCTCCCGCCGGCAATCGCCGATTCAGTATTCGCGGTGCTGGCGCAGGCGGATGCAATCGGGCTGCCGACTCGCCCGCTGGCCGAGCGCGCACTCGAGGCGCTCGCCAAGAATCAGCCGGCCGAGTCGCTGCCGGGGATGCTGGAGCAGTTCAGCGCCGACATGATCGCCGGCCGCGCTGCACTGGAAGACGCCGGTGTGGGCAATCCCGATGCAGACGAAATCGAAGCGGCAGCGACGGCGCTGGCGCGCGGGGTGAGCGGAGACGAGATTGCCGAAACGGCGCGGGCACAGCATGGCGGCGCACTGACGGTTCCGCTCTTTACGCTGGCCGAGCTGCGCGATCGGGGATTGCCGTCAGATCAGGCGATTGCGCGAGCGTTGACCCGCGTTCAGGCGGTTGCGAACGGGGCTGATCCCGGGGCCAATCCGGGGCGCCCGGCAGTTGTCCCGGCCAATCCGCATGGCCAGGGTCATGGGCGCGATCATCGCCCCACTCCGCCAGGAAAAGGCCGGCCTGACTAGGCCGGCCTTCTTGTTTCGATCAGGCCGATTTGCGGCCGGGCTTGGCGGCTCGCTTGCGCCGCGGCTTCTGATTCAGCTTGGGCTTGAAGAGATATTCTGAATCTCCCACCACCGCGCCGGCTTCTTCCTGCGGCTGTTTGTAGACGAATCGATCGCCCCGGAAATTTCGCAGCACGACTTCTTCGTCGTTCATGCTTACGACGTATTCGGGGAGCAGCGGGATCTTGCCGCCGCCGCCCGGAGCGTCGATCACGAACTGCGGGTTGGCCAGGCCGCTGGTCCAGCCGCGCAGCGCTTCCATGATGGCGATGCCGGTTTGCACGGTGGTGCGGAAGTGCTCGGCGCCGGCCACCTGATCGGCCATGTAGATGTAGTACGGGCGAACCCGCGCCATCAGCAGCTTCTGCATCAGCTCCTTCATCACTGCCGGGTCGTCGTTGACGCCTTTGAGCAGCACCGTCTGGCAACCCAGCGGAATCCCGGCGTCGGCCAGCATGCCGAGTCCGGCCACCGCGGCGGGGGTGAGCTCGTCGGGGTGATTGAAGTGGGTGTTGATCCAGAGCGGATGATACTTCCGCAGCGTGGCGCAGAGCTCCGGCGTGATCCGCTCGGGCAGATGGCACGGCACCCGGCTGCCCACCCGGATGATCTCGATGTGAGGAATGGCGCGCAGCCGGGCCAGAATGGCGTCGAGCCGGCGGTCGTTGAGCAGGAGCGGATCGCCGCCGCTCATGATTACGTCCCGGATTTCGGTGTGCTCTTCGAGGTAGCGGAAGGCGCTCTCGAACTGCGACATCGGGATCTTTTCCGGATCGCCCACCTTGCGCCGCCGGGTGCAGAAGCGGCAATAGGTGGCGCAGACCGGCGATACCAGAAAGAGGGCGCGGTCGGGATAGCGATGGGTGATGTTGGGGACGGGACTGTCGGCGTCCTCGTTGAGCGAGTCGACGATTCCATCCACCACGTTGAGCTCTTCGGTGCTCGGCACGTACTGGCGCCAGATCGGGTCATCGGGCGACTTGATCAGATTCAGCATCGCCGGGGAAATCCGGAACTCGAAATTCTCGGCGGCCTGCCTGAGCCGATCGAGCTCGGGGAAATTTTCCGGCCCGAATCGCTCGGCTAGCGCTTCCAGGGTCGAGATCGAGTTCTTCCTGAGGACTTCCTGCCAGGTCTCCATGACGCTACCGCCCTCCTTGGGAGTGCGCGACGTGCGTGAGGTACTTCAAATAGACGACTTGATCGTCGCCCGGGGCATAGAAGTCGGGGAGGCGGGCGGCTTGCTGGTAGCCGAGTGCCTCGTAGAAGGCGCGGGTGCCGGCGTAATCGTCCCGGCCGGCCGTCTCGACGACAATGAGACGCGCGGCGGGGCGGAGCCGCTCTTCCATTGCATTCACCAGCGTGCGGCCGATGCCGTTGCCCTGGTGCGACGGATCGACCGCGAGCCAGTAGAGATCCCAGGTGCCGAGCGTGCAGGGCGTCGGCCCCCAGGCAATCCAGCCGACCAGCTCGTGATCGAGCTCGGCGGCGAGGCCATCGTAATCGGGACTGCCAGCGGCGGCGCCGGCCATGACTTCGAGCGCCACCGGGATTTCATCGGAGCGAAAAAGACCGGAGGCGCGGGTGATCTCGCCTACCCGGGCGGTGTCGTCGTGACGGAGCGGCCGGAGCCGGAGATCGAGCACCGTGGCGGTACGGCTCACGCCGGGACGCTGCTTCCGCCGGCCAATGCCGCGGCGGCCGAGCTGCGCTGCGAGCGGGAGAGCGCTTCCTCCACGATTTCCATTACCAGATCGTCGTAGCTCCATCCGTGCGCCGCGGCCATGCGGGCCAGGCCGGCATCGCTGGAGAGATCGGGACAGGGATTCACTTCCAGTACGTAGGGCTGACCGTCGTCGGCGATCCGGAGATCCACCCGGCCGTAGCCTTCGGCGCCGGCGAGATACTCCCAGGCCTGCCGTGCCGCGGCGCCAACCCGGCGCGCGGTATCGGCGGGGAGCCGCGCCGGGCAGACCGGATCGGTGCCGGCATACTCATCGCTCTCGGGCGCCCACTTGGCGGCGTAGCTCACGATGGGCCAGTGTCCATCGGGCAGCGCGTCGAAATCGATTTCGGAGATGGGGAGCATGCGGCTGCCCACGAAGCCGACGTTCACCTCGCGACCCGATACGTAGCTCTGGACCAGCACCTCGTCGAACTGCTCGGCCAGCCAGGCCACCCGCTTGCGGAGCGCCTTGCGGGTGGAGCAGACCGCCTGCTGATCGATGCCGACACTGGCATCTTCTGCCGCCGGCTTGACGATCGCGGGGAGCGGAAAATCGGCGGGGATGCGATTGCCCTGCGCCAGAACGAAAGTGGGGACCGGCACGCCGACACTGGCGAGCAGGGTGTTGGCGACATGCTTGCGATGGCACACGGTGGTGGGCCAGGTGCGGCAGCCGGTGATGGGGACGCCGGTGAGTTCCAGCGTACCGACCACCAGATCCTCGAACCGGGCGTGGCCGTTGATGCCTTCGCACAGGTTGAAGACCAGATCGGCCCGGCGGGCGCGGCCCAGCCAGGTGAAATCGCCCAGGCGAACGGGCACCAGCCGGGTGGACCAGCCGTGGCGGCGGAGGACGTCGCGCACCTCGTTCACGTTGGCCATGACCGCCGCCACATCGGCCTGGGTCCATTCGCTGCTGCCGGCATCGTAGAGAACGACCGCCTTCACGAGGCCACCTCCGTGAGCAGGGAGCGACCGCTGATCCGGCGCCAGGCGATGTCGGCCACGGTGCGGATCAGATCGTCGTAGCTCATCCCGGCCGCGCGCGCCGCCTGCGGAAAGCAGGAGTTGTCGCGCGGGTCGGGCAGAATGCCGGGCAGCGGATTGAGCTCCACGACCATTGGGTTGCCGGCGGCATCACACCGCACGTCGATCCGGCACCAGTCGCGGCACTCCATCGCGTGATACGCCGCCAGCGCCGCCTGCCGCACCGCATTGGCCAGCGACTCGGCGATCGGCGCGGGGCACTGGTAGATCTCGAGCGGTTGATCCAGCGTGTCCCAGAGCCACTTGGCCTCGTAGCCATAGATCGGCGGCGCGCCCGCCGGCAGCGTATCGAATCGGAGACCGACCAGGGGCAAGCAGCGTGCCTCGGAACCGTTTCCTATCACCGCCACGGTGAACTCGGGGCCGGGGAGCCAGCTCTCGATGAGCACCGGCTGCTCGTAGGTCTTGAGCAGGTAATCCACCTGCGCCACCAGTTCTGCCCGGTTGTGGCAGAGACTGCGAACGTTGACGCCCTTGCCGGAACCTTCGAACGCCGGCTTGGCAAAGAGAGGAAACGCCAGCGCAGTGTTCCTGGCATCGTCGCGGTTGCGCGCCAGGAGAAACGGAGCGGTGGGGACGCCGTGCTGCGCCAGGATTTCCTTGGTGCGTCCCTTGTGAAGGCAGAGCGCCAGAGTCAGCGGATCGCTGGCGTGGTGCGGAACGCCGAGGAACTCGCAGATCGCCGGGACGTGACTTTCGCGATTGGGGCCGTAGAGTCCTTCGGCGATGTTGAAGACAAAATCAGGTCGCTCGGCTGCGAGCCGGGCCGGGAAGTTCTGATCGGCTTCGAGCCGGACGACATCGCCCACTTTGGCGAGTGCCGCCGCGACAGCTTCGATGGTTCCCGGTTCATCCCACTCGGCGTAGAGATCCGGCTGAGGGAGATCGGAGCGGAGGGCTCGGCTGGGAGGTTCGTCGGAGGATGAGGGAGAATCGGACGCCGCCCCGGCGGCAGTCGCCGGCGCCTCAGGTTTGA
>DASSTY010000139.1:0-3545 GCA_035707585.1 Gemmatimonadales bacterium | reverse complement strand
GGCAGCATCTTCGTCTACGTGCTGGGCCACAAGCGGGACCCGGTGACCGTCCGGTACGAAGGTCCTGCGGGATGGAAAGTGCTCAATGGCGCGGTGACCGGCATCGCCGACGGCGACCCGCAGCCCGGCCCCGACTACAAGTTCCCCAATTACGACATCATGATCGACTGTCCCACCGAAATCTCCAATCGGTTTACCCTGGATAGCTTTCAGATCGGGCAGACCCATTACCGGATCATGATTCACACCGACGGTGATAATCCGGAGGTGCACCGGCGCCTGGTAGGCGATGTCGAGAAAATCGCCCGCGCTACGGCTGCCATGTGGGGCGAGCAGCCGATGAAGTCGTACACCTTCATGATGCACTACCTGGCCGGCCGCGGCGGCGACGGAATGGAGCACCTCACCTCGACCCACCTGAGCCGGCCGCAAACCCTCGATTCACTGGCCGACACCAACCGCTACCTCAACGCGCTGAGCTCGGTAGCCCACGAGTTCTTTCACACCTGGAGCATGAAGCGGCTGCGCGGCAAGGAGCTGGGGCCGTGGGACTACAGCCGGGAGAATTACACCAGGACGCTCTGGATCGGCGAGGGGATCACCAACTATTACGGCGTTCGCAACCTGTTGCGCTCCGGGGTCTGGAGCCAGGAACGCTATCTCGATCGAGTGGCCTCGGCGGTGCGCCAACTCCAGCGCAGCCCCGGGCGCCACTACATGAGTGCGGAGGAGAGTTCACTCAGCGCCTGGCTGTTCGACGCGGTGCCGCTCCGGCAGGAATCGCCGGTGCGCCGGACCACGATCAGCTACTACAACAAGGGTGAACTGCTGGGCTGGCTGCTGGACCTCGACATCCGGGCACGAACCGGCGGACGCAAATCGCTCGACGACGTGATGCGCCTCATGTGGCAGCGATTCTGGAAGGCGCCGCGGGCTACCTACTATCTGCCGGGCCGCGGCTACACCGACGCCGATTTTCTCAAGGCGGTGAACGACGTAAGCGGGGCCGACTACACCGACTTCTTCCGTCACTATGTGTCGGGCGTCGACGAACTGCCCTACGACCAGATCCTGGCCAAGGTGGGCCTCCGTCTGACGGAGTCCGATGGCCGCTATCAGCTCGCGCTCGACGATCAGTCGCCGCACGCCGATCTCGGTCGTGCCTGGCTCGAAGGCAAATAGATGCGGATCTCCATCCTGCGCGAGGCGGCGCCGCTGGAGCGGCGCGTGGCGCTGGTGCCCGATATGGTGCGCCGGCTCGTCAAGGCGGGGCACGAAGTAATCGTTGAAGCGGGAGCAGGGCTCGAAGCCGGCTTTGCCGATGCCAGTTATGCCGAGGCGGGTGCGCAGGTTTCCGGAGATCATGGCGCTGTCATTCAGCGGGCCGAAGCGCTGCTGGCGGTTCAGCGACCGGCACCCGACGATCTGACTCAGCTCGGGCGCGGCACCCTGCTGATCGGGCTGCTCCGGCCCACTGCCGACGACGTTTTCGTTCCGGCTCTGGCGGCCGCCGGCGTGACGGTGCTCGCGATGGAGCTGGTGCCTCGCACCACCAAGGCGCAAACGATGGACGCCCTTTCGTCGCAGGCGACGGTCGCCGGGTACAAGGCGGTGTTGATCGGCGCGGCGGAGCTTCCCAAGCTGCTGCCGATGCTCACCACCGCCGCCGGGACGCTGGCCCCGGCGCGCGCGTTCATTCTGGGTGCAGGGGTAGCTGGCCTGCAGGCGATTGCCACGGCGCGCCGGCTGGGCGCGGTGGTATCGGCGTTCGATGTCCGTCCGGTGGTGAAGGAGCAGGTGGAGAGTCTGGGCGCCAGCTTCGTTGCCGCCGAAGCGGTGGCCGCGGGCGCCGAAACCAGCGGCGGCTATGCCCGCGAGCTGGCGGAGGAACAGCAGCAGCGGGTGCTCGATGCCGTGGGCCGCCACATCCGCGAGATCGATCTGGTGGTTACCACCGCACAGATTCCCGGTAAGGCGGCTCCGCGGCTCATCACCGAAGCGATGGTTGCCAGCATGCGCGCCGGCGCGGTCATCGTAGACCTGGCGGCGGAGTCGGGCGGCAACTGCGAGCTGACTCGGCCGGGAGAAGTGATCCGGGCAGGCGGGGTTACCATCATCGGGCCTCTCAACCTGGCGGCGACGGTGCCGCTCCATGCCAGCCAGATGTACGCCCGCAACCTGGTCGCGGTCGTGGAGCATCTCACCGGTACCGGCAATCTGTTAATCGATCTTTCCGATCCCATCACCGGCGCCATGTGCGTGGCCCACGGAGGAACGGTCCACTCGGGAGGTACCGCATGACCGGCAGCCTGATGTTCGGCATCGTGGTCTTTACCCTGGCCACTTTCCTCGGCGTCGAGCTGATCAACCGGGTGCCGACGACGCTGCATACGCCGCTGATGTCGGGCGCCAACGCGATCAGCGGGATCACCATCGTGGGGGCACTGGTGGTGGCGGGTGGCGGCTACGGCTGGATCTCCACGGTGCTCGGATTCATCGCCATCGTCTTCGCGATGATCAACGTGGTGGGCGGCTACGCCGTGACCGACCGGATGCTCCAGATGTTCAAGCGCAAGCCGGAGTCGAAATGATCCCGGCATGGCTGGTAGAACTCGCCTATCTGGTTGCGGCGGTCTGCTTCATCATCGGCCTCAAGCAGCTCTCCAGTCCGGCAACCGCGGTGCAGGGGAACCGGCTCTCCGGCGTGGGGATGCTGCTGGCGATCGTGGTGACGCTGACTGAACGAGAAATCGTCTCGTACCAGGTGATCATTGCGGGGCTGATCGTGGGCAGCGCGCTGGGTCTCTGGCTGGCGCGCACGGTCAAGATGACGGCGATGCCGCAGATGGTGGCGCTGCTCAATGGGCTGGGCGGCGGCGCCTCTCTGCTGGTGGGCGGCGCCGAGTTCCTCAAGGCCGAACTGGTGGGCGCCATGATTCCGGTGGAAACCGGCGTCACCCTGCAGCTGAGCCTGCTGATCGGCGCAGTCACGCTCACCGGCAGTCTGGTGGCGTACGCCAAACTCCAGGAACTGATGACCGGACGCCCGGTGGTGTTCGGCGGCCAGAAGCTGCTCAACGCGCTGATGTTTCTGGCAATCGTGGTGCTTGGCACATGGCAGGTGGTGGTACCCACGCCGATGCTCTGGCCCTTCTACGCCGTGGCGGTTCTCTCGCTGATCCTGGGTGTGCTGCTGGTGCTGCCGATCGGCGGAGCCGACATGCCGGTGGTGATCTCGCTGCTGAATTCCTACTCGGGACTGGCCGCGGCGATGACCGGCTTCGTGATCGGCAACGACGTGCTGATCATTTCGGGCGCTCTGGTGGGCAGCTCGGGCATCATCCTGAGCCAGATCATGTGCCGGGCGATGAATCGCTCGCTTACCAACGTGCTGTTCGGCGCGTTCGGGAGTTCCGGCGGTGCCGCGGCGGGAGGCCGCAGCGCGGAAGGGCTCACCGTCCGGCAAACCACAGCCGAAGATGCGGCGGTGCAGCTGGCGTACGCCCGGCTGGTCATCATCGTGCCCGGGTACGGCCTGGCGGTGG
>DASSTY010000138.1:0-3448 GCA_035707585.1 Gemmatimonadales bacterium | reverse complement strand
CGACCCCACCCCGGTGCAGCACATGGGTGTACAGCATGGCCGTGCTCACGTCCCGATCGCGTAGCATTCCCTGCACGGTCGGAATGTCGTAACCGGCATCCAGCAGATGGGTGGCAATCGATTGCCGGAAGGTATGACAGCACAGCCCGCTGCAGCGCGCTCGGATAGGATAATAGATGACGCGGAAAGGGGCCGGGGCGCCGCTCAGCTCAGTTGCAGCGCCGCCGGCCAATCACTCAGAATTGATCGAGGCCGGCGCTCCGGACTACCGGATCCTCGGCGGCCATGTAGACAACTTTATTAAGTTCGTCGAACCACGCGCGGTCTGCATCGGCAAGACCGCCGCCTCCCCCTACTTCCTCTCCCCAATCGGCACAAAGTCCCGCTTGCCCTCGCCGACATACACTTGCCTCGGCCGAGCGATCTTCTGCTCCTTGTCCAGCAGCATCTCCTCCCACTGCGCCAGCCAGCCGGGCGTCCGACCGATCGCGAACAGCACGGTGAAGTAATCCGTCGGATACCCCATCGCCTGGTAGATCAGCCCGGAATAGAAATCGACGTTGGGATAGAGCTTGCGCGAGATGAAGTAATCATCCTCCAGCGCGATCCGCTCGAGCTCCAGCGCAATCTCCAGCTTGGGATTGAGCCCGGTCTCGTGGAAGACCTCGTCGGCCACCTTCTTGATCAGCTTGGCCCGCGGATCGTACGACTTGTACACCCGGTGCCCAAAGCCCATCAGTCGGCCATGCCCGGCCTTCACCGACTCGATGAACTGGGGAATGTTCTTCTTCTCGCCAATCTCATCCAGCATCCGAAGCACCGCCTCGTTGGCCCCGCCATGCAGCGGCCCATACAGCGCGGCGATGCCGGCCGAAACGGCGGAGAACGGATCCACCCCCGACGAACCGACCGAACGCACCGCGCTGGCGGAGCAGTTCTGCTCGTGATCGGCATGCAGAATCAGCAGAATCTCCAGCGCCCGCTGCAGCACCGGATTGGCTTCGTGCTTGCCGCCGATGCAGAAGGTCATGTTGACGAAGTTGCCGACGTAGCTGAGATCGTTGCGGGGAAAGACATACGGCAGGCCGCGCGAATGGCGGAACAGGAACGCGGCCAGGGTGGGCATCTTGGCCAGGAGACGGATCTGCTGCACCCGCCGGTTGGCCGGGTCGTGGATGTCCTTGGCCTCGGGATAGAACGTCGAGAGCCCGCCCACGGTGCTCACCAGCATCCCCATCGGGTGGGCATCGTATCTGAAGCCCTCGAGAAACTTGGTGATGTTGGTGTGAACGTAGGTGTGGTAGGTGATGTCGTGGACCCAGGCGTCGAGCTGGCTCTGGTTGGGAAGCTCTCCGTGGATCAGGAGGTAGGCCACCTCCAGAAAGGAGGCCTTCTCCGCCAGCTGCTCGATGGGATATCCGCGGTATCGGAGGATGCCCTTTTCGCCGTCGATGAAGGTAATGGCGCTCCGGGCGGCCGCGGTGTTCATGAACGCCGGATCATAGGTCATCAGCCCGAAATCGTCGGGCGAGGTCTTGATCTGGCGCAGATCCATGGCGCGGATGGTGCCGTCGGTGATGGGCAGTTCGTACTGCTTGCCGGTGCGGTTGTCGGTGATGGTGACGGTGTTGTTGGGCACGAGCGGAATCCTGGGGCTCGGGGAAACAGTGTCAGTGAATTTGGGCGCAAGATACTCAGGTTGAGGCGGGGTTCGTAGACCCGGGCCCGACGCCCGGCCGGCGCCGAAGGGGATTATACTACCCTGCGGAACATGGCCAGATCGACGCCTCTCCTCTCCGAACGCGCCTCCGGACTCCTGGTCGGCCTCGCCGCCGGGAACGCCCTGGGTCTCCCGGCCGAGCCGCTGGCCACCGCCGCGGCGATCGCCGGGCGCTTTCCGGACGGGCTCCACGACATCATCCGGGAAGACACCCCCGAGTCGCCTTTCGACGACGACACCGCGCTGGCGGTGATCCTGGCCGAGGAGCTGGCCAGCCCGCCGCTCGACTTTGCGACCGTGGCCCATCGCTGGGTGGATTGGGCCCGCCAGGACGGCCGGGGGATCGGCGACTGGACGGCGCGGGCGCTCAACCACATCGCCACCCACGATTCACCCCCCGCGTCCACCGGCGGCGTCGCCACCAACGGCGCGCTGACCCGCTGTCTCCCGATCGCGCTGGTGGCGTTCGGCAGCCCCCGCAACCTGGTGAGCGCCACCTTCCACGCGGCCGCGCTGACTCACCCCGATCCCCGCTGCACCTGGGGTGCGGTGGCGGTGAATGTGGCGGCTGCCCGGCTGCTGCAGGCCTCCCGCGACTTCCTCCCCGATGTAATCGAAGCGCTCCAGGCCAACGACGCGCCGGCCGAACTGCTCTCGGCGATCCGCCGAGTCCCGGTGATCGAGTTCGCCGAGCTGCCGATCGAGGGCGAGGAGGGCAGGGGAGCGGTGGCCGCCGCCCAGATCGCGCTGTGGACCGCGCATCACGAGCCGATTCTCGAACGGGGTCTCACTCGGCTCGCCAACGCCGGCGGTGATACCGATACCAACGCCGCGCTGGCCGGCGCCCTGCTCGGCGCGCGCGATGGCGAGGCGGCGATTCCGGCGCGCTGGCTCTCCCAGATTCCGCAGGTCTCTCACCTTCGCTCCCTGGCCACCCAACTGGCCCGGGTGACCAAAGAAAGGACGTCACCGTGAAACGACTGCTCTCGCTCGCGCTGCTGATTGCGGCGCCGCTGGCGGCGCAGGAGCCCCAGCCGGCGCAATATCAGACCACCGTGGACACGGCCGGCGTCGGGGCGATCATCGATCAGGCGATGAACCACTCGCAGGTGATGGCGACGCTGGAGCATCTCTCCGACGTGATCGGGCCTCGGCTGTCCGGCAGCCCCGCCATGCGCAAGGCCAACGACTGGACCGCCCAGAAATTCCGGGAGTACGGACTCACCGCGGCGCTGGAGCCCTACACCTTTGGGGTGAGCTGGACCCGCGGCCCGCTCCAGGCCAACATCGTGTCGCCTTTCAAGCGCAACGTGATGGCGGCGAGCTGGGCCTGGACCGCCGGCACCAACGGTCAGACGCTGACTGGCCCGGTAGTTCGGATCGATGCGGCGACGCCGGAGAGTCTCAAGGTCTATCAGTCGAAGATCAAAGGCGCCTGGGTGATGCTGACGCCGCCGGCCCGGATCTGGAATCCCGATGGCCCGCCGATGACGGCGGAAGATTCGGCCGAAATGCGTGAAGCCCGCCAGCGGCGCTTCCGCCCTCGGGCCGACACCAGCGCCGCCGCGATGGCGGCACGGGCACAGTTCCGGGTGGATCTGCCATATCTGCTGAAGAAGGCCGGCGCGCTGGGCGAGCTGAGCGACGGGTCGAAGGAGCACGCGCTCTTTACCATGAGCGGATCGCCGCTCAGGGTTTCGCCGCTGCCGCATCTGGTGGTTTCGCACG
>DASSTY010000137.1:0-3507 GCA_035707585.1 Gemmatimonadales bacterium | reverse complement strand
CGGACGATACGCCAGCCCGGCGTGAAGCACGCCGCTGTTGTGGCCGCTCTGGTGCTGGGCTACCGCCGGCTCCTTTTCCAGCAGCACCAGCGGAGTTCCCGGATGGCGCTCCAGCAGCCGCCATCCTGTGGCCAGCCCGACGATGCCGCCTCCGATAATCACCGTGGCGGGAAGTGCACGACCGGTTTCGGCAACGGGCAGTTGCATCTATCAGCTTTCGTGACCCGGCAGATTGAAGATCAGGCAGTTGTTTCCAGCGGCTTCCGGAACATCAGTGAAATGCCGCGGTAGCCGCCACCGTCGCGGCCGGCAGTGAGCCGGCAGTACACCTGGTCCACGCCCCAGTGCTGCAGCATCAGCATGAGCTCGTTCACGTCGTAGTTGTGCATTGCCATGAACGGCTCATTCCATGCCTTTCCCAGCATCAGGTTGGCGGCAGCGTTCACCGGCCGAAACCGACGGAGCGGACGGGCGAGCCGCCGGAGCCGGCCGGCTTCGCGCGCGTAGGAAAAGTGAATGGTGCCCAATCCTCCGGGGCGGAGGAGCGCCAGCAGACGGGAAAAGATCCGGCGCCCGCGCCGTTCGGGAATATGCTGGAATACAATGTAGGAATGAACCAGCCCGAACCGCTCCGCGGCCAGGCCGCGCGCCTCGTCGGTTCGGATCAGATGCGCGTTGTCGATGCCCGCCGCGCGGCAGTTTCGTTGCGCCTCTCGCAGCATCCCGGGCGACACATCCACCCCCACGACTCGGCGGAATCGGCGCGCCAGCGGCAGCACCAGCCGCCCGACGCCGCAGCCGAAATCGAGACAGGACGATTGCCGGTCGACCGATCCGAAGTGTTGCTGCAGCGCGTCGAGCGTGCCGGCCACGTGCCGCTCTCCACTCTCGAAAAAGCGGGCGTACGCGGCGGCATCCAGCCGATCCGCTCGGTTCCGCTCGTCGCTCACGACACCGTAATACGGATTCCGCTGTCCCAGGCGCTGCCAGTTTCGGTCGGTACTCTTCATCGGGTGCTCCTGGGCGTGGCGCCGTGAACGAGTGGATCGCTAAACTGCCACCCGCTCGCGGTCGCTCCCAGTGACGACCGTCACCCCTCGCCAAATCGGAGCCCCAGCGCTCCCCGGACGAACTCCATCGTTTCGCGGTCCACCGCCCGAGTCGCCACCAGCACCGCCAGATACGCCACGCCGGCCACCGGCGCCTGGATGAAGACGCTGTCGTGGCGCAGCAGCACCAGCGCCACCGACATCACCACCGTGGCAGCGATCGGCTTTGCCGCGATTCTGATGGGGACGCTGCCGATCGAGGTCTGCACCAGCCGCCCGGCAAAGAGGCACCCGGCAACCTCGGCGATCAGCAGCGCCCACGCGGCGCCATCGGCTGCAAGCCGGGGAATCAGCACCAGTCCCGCGATCAGTCCCAGCGTCACGCCCACCAGTTGTGTGCGCACCCAGTTCCACTGCTGGTTCATCGATGCCAGCCCGGTGAGCAGGAGATGGCGCAGCGCCGCAAAGGTCACCGCGACTGCCAGAATCCGCAGCACAGGGATGGCCGACAGAAAGCGCGAGCCGAACAGCAGCGGGATGATCCGATCGGCCGCGAAGAAGAAGATCGCCGCCGCCGGCAGCGCCAGCATCACGAGATAGCGAATCGACTCGATCAGCATCCAGCGGTGCCGCATCCGGGTTTCGGCGAACAGCCGCGACAGGGTGGGGAAGAGCGACATCTGATAGAACGTGACACACAGCAGCACGATCTCCACCAGCTTGGAAGCGCTGGCGTACACCCCGTTGGCGTCGTAGCCATGGAAATAGTTCAGCAGAATCGGATTGAGCCGGAACGAAACGGTGCCGAGCAGAGCGCCCACGAAGAAGGGCGGGGTTTCTCGCCGCATCTGGTGAAAGAGCGGCCGGTTCAGCGCCACCACCGGCGCCGGGTAGCGCCGCGCCTGCCACACCAGGAACGTCAGGTACACCACTGCGGCTACGGGGAAGGCGGCCAATACTGCGGCGAGCGGCAGTCCCATGACCAGCAGGACGGTCCCCACCGCCACGATCACCACCTTGTAGACCAGCTCGGAGTAGGAGACTCGGCTCAGCTCTTCGTGGATCGCAAAGAGCCCGCGGTAGATGTTGCCGAGGAAATAGAAAAGCTGGGAAGTGCCGATCAGTGCCAGGATCAGGATGTCGCGCGGACCCATTCGGAAGACGGGCACCAGCGCGGCCAGCAGCAGAATGGCAACGAAGCTGGCCAGTCCCACCGTGACCAGCACTGCGCCGAGGTAATGTGGCAGTTCGGCGCGGCGGCGGCTCACCTCCCGCACCATGTAGTCGGTGAGTCCCGAGGTAACCACCCCGAAGACCAGCGCGGTCAGCGCCAGCGAAAATGAATACTGCCCGATACCCTCGGTGCCGAACCGTCGCGACAGCGCCAGATAGAAGCCGAGAAAGATCAGGTCGGCGGCGATCCGCGAAACGGTGAGCAGCACTGTGCTCCGGAAGACCCGGTGCCCGCTGGTAACGGCCACGCGCTACTCCACCGCCGATTCGATCAAATCGGTCCACTCTTTCAGAAACGGTTCCAGGGTATGATGCCTCAGAACATAATGCCGTCCCGCCTCACCGAGCTGACGCCGGAGCTCGGCGCTCTGCTGCAGCGCGGCCATCGGCTCGGCAAAGGCGTCCGGCTCCCAGCGGTCAGGGAGCCACTTTGCCAGCAGCGGGTCCCGCTGCGCTACGCTGTCGGCCACGCCGACGCGCCCCGCTACCACCGGCAGCCCGCTGGCCATCGCCTCCAGTACCGCCAGCCCGCACCCTTCGTACCGCGACGGAAAGAGCAGCGTGTCAGTGGCGCGGTAGAGATCGGCCATGCGGTCGTATGAAACGTCGTTCAGGACGTGCAGCCCCGGCAGCCGGGCATGCTTGTGGCCCGGTTTGGCCACCACGACACCGGCGCCGGGCCCGAGCCGCGCGGCGACCGCGCTCACCAGATCGATTCCCTTGGAGTAGGTCGGCCGGCCCACGAAGAGCGCCAGGAAACCACGCTCCGGAAGGCCGAACGACGCCCGGAGCCCGGGGCGGTCGCTCCCGGATTCGCCCGCAGGGTGGAAATGCTCGGTGTCGATTGCGTTGTCGATAACCCGGGCGGCGGGCACTCCGGTGTAGCGTGCTGCCGCTCGGGCGCAGAATTCCGAGACCGCCACCGCCTGCCGGTGAGCGGCGCCGCGCCGGGCCAGCGAATTGATCAGCCAGCGGTACTGGGCGTACAGGTGCCACCCGCGTCGCCCCCCGATCGCCGCTGCGTGGCCGGCGCCGTTGCCATGGAGCACTGCCACCGCCGGCTCAAACCGCAATGCCCAGAGCAGTGCCGCATCGCCCACTACCACGTCGGCGGGAGATCCGTCGCGCCGGAACTGGCGGGCCAGTTGCCACCCGACCGCTGGGAAATCGACGCCCAACGGCCGGAGCGCGCGGATCCGCCGCCCGCTGTCGGCCAGCTTCGAAA
>DASSTY010000136.1:0-8338 GCA_035707585.1 Gemmatimonadales bacterium | reverse complement strand
GCAACACTCCCGCCTGCTTCGCGCACTGCGGCAACCGCCTGGAGCGCCGAGTTCCCGGTGGTGATCACGTCCTCGACCACAACGACCTGGCTGCCCGGGCGGAAGTTGCCCTCGATCAGCCGCTTGGTGCCGTGGCCCTTGGCCTCTTTTCGGACGCTGAATGCGTCGAGCTGCGGTGGCTCGGCCGCGCTGGCGGCGGCGATGGCGTAGGCTACCGGGTCGGCTCCCATGGTGAGTCCGCCGACAGCCGACGCCTGCCACCCTGCCCGCCGGATCGCCTCGCGGCCCAGTCGGCCGATCAGCACCATCCCCTCCGCCGACATCGTGGTCCGGCGGCAGTCCAGATAAAAAGTTGAGCGCCGGCCGGATGCGAGGACGAAGTCGCCTCGCTCCACCGAGCGCTCGAGGAGCAGTTGACGCAGGCGTGCGCTATCGCTCACCCGGCTCCTTTGCGGAACAGCCCCGAGAGAAATCCACCCTTGCGCTGCCCCTGGTTGGCAACCGCGGTGCAGAACCGGGTGGCGAATTCGTCCACTGTCTTACACCGCTTGGACAGGTCGCGCTCGAGCCCGCTCATGACCGCCGCTTCGACTTCCGGGCTGAACTTGAGCCCCTTCTTGGCTTCGTTGAGCGGGATAGGGTTCTGTGTAAGTAGTTGCTGGAACAACTCCCTGGGGTTCTTCCCGCTGAATGGCAACTCGCCGGTCAACATATGGTAGGTGATCGTTGCCAGACTGTAGACGTCGGCCTGCTCATGGACCAGCTCGCCGCTCAGCGCTTCCGGGGCCACGTACTGGAGGGTGCCCACGAAGAACCCGGCCCGGGTGAGCCGCTCCTCCGGCGCGCTTTCGGCGTCGCGCGCGATCCCGAAGTCCAGCAGCTTGGCGGTTTGGGTAGCCGGGTCGTACATGATGTTGGCCGGCTTGAGGTCGCGGTGGATGATGCCGCGAGCGTGAGCGGCCCGGAGGGCGTCGCCCAGTTGCCGGACGATGGTGGCCACCAGGGTTGGCGCCAGAATGCCGGTCTGGTTCAGGAAGTTGGCGAGCGGCTCGCCATCGATCCATTCGATGGCCAGGTAGTAGAGCCCGTCGGCCTCGCCGAAATCGTAGGTCCGGGCCACATTAGGATGCTCCACCCGGGCCCCATACTCGGCTTCGCGGAGAAAGCGCTTGACGGCCACCGGGTCCTGGCCCAGGCGATTACGCAGAACCTTGAGCGCGGCAACGCCTCGCTCGGGGTGTTCCGCGCGATAGACGGTAGCGGTTCCACCTTCGCCGATATGGCGGATCAGTCGGTAACCGGCCACCGTTCGGCCGACCAGATTATCCTGTTGCATCCGCCGCCAAGCTAGTTAATTCCTGACGTGTCAGCAAGCTTGCCGGGCCGTGAACCCACACCGAGGCATGACGCAGGGGAGGGGATGTGATGAAACGCTGTGCGGCCATTGTGCTGGTGGGGGCGCTTGCGGCCGGCGCCGCCGGGTGCGGCAACTGGAAGCGCGAGGGGAGCCAGGACCAGGTCCAGCCGACTGAAACGCTCACCCAGCTTTTTGACCTGCCATCGTTCTATCGCCGGATCGGACGGTTCTCCGCCGGTGATCCGATGCCGTTCGTCGGCACCCTGGCCTTTGCCGCGGCCCAGGGCGATTCCACCGCGGCGATCCTGGCGCTTTCGCTGGAGAACCGCTCGCTCACCTTCGTCAAGAACGGGCCCGGTTTCGTGGCGCGGTATCAGGTGGAGATGGCCCTCGCGCGCGACAGCGCGCCGCCGATCCGCCTCAGTACGATCGACTCGGTGACGGCGCCCGACTACCGCGCCACCCAGCGCAACGATGAGAGCGTGCTCTTCCAGCACACCTTCTCGGTGCCTGCCGGCAATTACCATGTTAGCGTCACGGTGCGCGATCAGGTCAGCTCTCGGAAATCGAGCGCTTCCCGCGATTTCGATGTGCCATCCTTTGGCGCTGGATCCACCACCGCGCCGATTCTGGTGTACCAGGCCACCGGGCGCAGCTCGCTGAGCGACCCGGTGGATCTGGTGCTCAACCCCCGGGGCACCGTGGCGTACGGCGGCGACACACTGCTGGCCTACATGGAGGGCTACCAGATGCCGGCCGGGTCGACCGTTCCGTTCGAGGTGCGGACCGAAACCGACAGCGTGGTCTATCGCGACTCGCTCCGGTTTACCGGCAACGCGGCGGTGCAGAGTCAGATCATCCGGCTGCGGCCCGACAGCATGGCGCTCGGTGAGCTCAAACTGGTGGTGGGGCAGGGCGACCAGGCGCGCAGCACCAGCGCGGTGGTGTCGTTCTCCACCGCATGGGTAGTCACCAACAGCGACGACATGATCGATCTGCTCCGTTACTTCGGACACGACGATTTGCTCGACTCGGTGCGCGACGCACCAGCCAGCGGTCGTGCCCAGGCATGGCGCCACTTCTGGGCAGTCACCGATCCCAATCCGCAGACCCCGGAAAACGAGGCGCTCGACGCCTACTTTACCCGGCTCAGGATTGCCAACGAGCGCTTCACCGGTGAGGGCGTGCCGGGGTGGCGCACCGACCGCGGCGAAGTCTACATCACGCTGGGCGAACCGGACGAAACCTACGACGCCAGCGCGGTAGCACGGGGGCGCCTGATTCGCTGGGTCTACCTCCGCGATCAGCTGCAGATCGATTTCACCGATGACTACGGATTCGGGCACTTCCGGATGACCCCGAGCTCGCGCGCGGCGTATTCCACAGTGCTGAGCCGACACCGCGCCCGCGGTTCCTGACGGGCTGTCAATCGGATGCCGGAGCACACGCCACCGCAGCTTTTTCTGATCGACGGCTATGCGCTGATCTATCGCGCCTTCTTCGCGATGATCTCGCGGCCGCTCCGCACCAGCCGCGGCGAGAACACTTCGGCCGCGTGGGGGGTGGCCAACTTCCTCCTTCGGCTCCGCGAAAAGTACCGGCCCGACTATCTGGTGTGGATCAACGACGCCGGCACTTCGTTCCGGGAAGAGCGGTATCCCGACTACAAGTCGACTCGCGAAAAACTCGACGAAGAACTCCAGGCCGATTTCGATCGCTCGGTGGAGCGGATCGGCGAACTCCTCGCCGCCTTCCGGATTCCGGTCATCGCCGTGCCGGGGTACGAGGCAGACGATGTAATCGGCACCCTGGCGCGCCGCGCCGCCGAGCGCGGATTCCAGGCGGTGATCGTCTCGGGCGACAAGGATTTTTACCAGTTGATCGGCCCCGGAGTGGCGCTGCTCAATCCCGGGCGCGGCGGCCCGGCCGCAGTCGACGAAGTCTGGGTCGATGAGCAGAACGCCGCCGAGCGCCTCGGCGTGCCGCCGCACCAGGTGGCCGACTACCTGGCGCTGGTTGGCGATACCTCCGACAACGTCCCCGGCGTCAAGGGCATCGGCGAGAAGGGCGCCCGCAAACTCCTCGAGGAGCACGGCGACCTCGAAGCGATCCTGGCCAACGCCGAGTCGATTTCCGGCAAACGCGCCCGCGAAGCGCTGCTGAGTCAGGCCGATGCCGCTCGGCTCTCTCGCGAACTGGTCACGATCAAGTGCGATGTAGCGGTCGAGTTCGATCCGGAACCGATGCGGGCCGGCGAGCCCGATCAGGAGCTGCTCGTGCGGGTGCTCAGCGAGCTCGAGTTCTACTCGCTGGTGCGCCGGCTCGGCGGGGAGCGGACCAGCCCGGAGGCAGGTCAGTCAGGCGGCGCCGAAGCGGTTGAAACGACGGCGATGACCGCGCTGCCGCTCGACGTCACGGTCATCGACGATGTCGCCGACTTGCCGGCGCTGGTTACCCGGTTGCGGGCGGCTCCCCTGGTAGCGCTCGATACCGAAACCAGTTCACTCGAACCGCACGATGCCGAGCTGATCGGGCTGTCGCTCGCGGCCAGTGCGAAAGAGGTGTGGTATCTCCCGTTTGGTCATCGGCCGCAGGGCGGGGAACTGGCTGCGCCGGCACCGGTCCGGAACCTCCCGCCGATTACCGATCCCGCCTGTGCTCCGCTGGTTGAACTGCTGACCGACGCCTTCGTACCCAAGGCCGGTCACCACATCAAGTACGACTGGCAGGTCCTTCGCCGGGCCGGCGTGGAGCTGGCCGGGGTAGTGTACGACTCGTTGCTCGCCAGCTTCGTGCTCGATCCCGGACGCCGCTCCCATGCGCTCGACGTGCTCTCGCTGGAGCACCTGGGCCGCACCATGCGGACCTATACCGACCTGGTCGGGAAGGGAAAGAATCAGATTGCCTTTGCCGAAGTCGCCATTTCCGACGCGGCCGCCTACTGCGGCGCCGACAGCGCCACCGTGCTGGCGCTGCACGAGTTCTTTGCGCCGCGGCTGCTGGAAACCGCCATGGGCCCGCTGCTCCATGAGCTGGAGATGCCGCTGGTTCCAGTACTGGTGGATATGGAATGGGACGGCATCCGGATCGATCTCGATCTCTTTGCCCGGATGAGCGCCGAGCTCGGCGTCGAGCTGACCCGGCTGGAAGAAGAGTGCGCCCGTACCGCCGGGTGTGAGCTCAACATCAACAGCCCCCGGCAGCTCGCCGCCATTCTGTTTGAACAGCAGCAGCTCCCGGTGCTCAAGAAAACCAAGACCGGCCCCAGCACCGATGCCGACGTGCTCGATCAGCTGGCGGCGATGGGCCACGAGCTGCCCCGGCTGGTGCTGGAGTATCGCGAAATCCAGAAGCTCAAGAGCACCTACGTCGACGCTCTGCCGCAGCGGGTGAATCGTCATACCGGACGGATTCACACCAGTTTCAACCAGGCCGGCGCGGCGACCGGGCGGCTCAGCTCATCGGAGCCCAACCTCCAGAATATCCCCGTGCGCACTCCGCGCGGCGAGGAGATTCGCCGCGGGTTCATCCCCGCGCCCGGCGCCGTGTTCCTGGTGGCCGACTACTCGCAGATCGAACTGAGGCTGATGGCGCACCTCTCGGGCGATCCGGCATTCATCGAAGCGTTTCAGCAGGGCGGGGATATTCATCGCCAGACCGCCGCACTGATCTTCGGAGTCGAAGCCGGCCAGGTGACATCCGACATGCGGGCCCGCGCCAAGACGATCAACTTCGCCACCATCTACGGCCAGGGCCCCTTTGCGCTGGCGCGCCAGTTGGGAATTTCGCAGGAGGATGCCCGGGCGTTCATCGCGCGCTACTTCGAGCGATTCGCCGGCGTGCGAGCGTTTCTCGACCGGCAGGTAGAATTGGCCCGCGAACGGGGCTATGTTGAAACGATCTTCGGCCGACGCCGATACATCCCCGAAATTCGCGACCGTAATTTCAACATCAGGTCCTACGGAGAGCGCAACGCGCAGAACTCGCCGTTGCAGGGCTCTGCCGCCGACCTGATCAAGGTCGCCATGATCGGCATCCACCGAGCGCTGCGCGAAGATCAGCGCCGGGCGCGGATGCTGCTGCAGGTCCACGACGAACTGGTGTTCGAAGTGCCGGAAGACGAGGTCGAGCCGGTTCGCGAGCTGGTCCGCACGCACATGGAAGGTGCTGCCGAACTGCGGGTCCCTCTGGTCGTGTCGATCGGTACCGGCCCCAACTGGCTCGAAGCCAAGCATTAGGCCATGCCATCACCCTGACCCGGGACGTGCTGTTGCTACGCTGTCTGCTTCCGCTGGTCTTTCTCCTCGGATCGCTTCTTCTGGTTCCATCGCTTCGCGGGCAAGCTCCCGGCAAGAGTCTCGATCGTAACCTCCGGATCTTTCTCGACTGCGTGGATTTCGGCTGTGACCGCGATTATTTCCGGACCGAAATCGGCTACGTCAGCTACGTTCGGGACCCGGCGCAGGCCGATGTTCACGTTCTCATCACTCGGGTCAGGACCGGCAGCGGCGGTCGCGACTACACGCTCACGTTTATTGGCAGAGGCCACGCGGCGCGGCAGGATACCCTCCACTATTTCTCCACGGAGGCCGCCAGCGACGACATGCGGCGCGATGGCCTTGCCCGGGTGATCGCGCTTGGGCTGATGCCCTACGTGGCGCATACCCCCGCCGCCTCGCGGATTCAGATCGAATACAGCGGCCCGGCCGAAGGCGCCAACGTCGCCCCTATTCACGATCCCTGGAACAACTGGGTGTTCGAGGCGGAGGCAGATGCGGATTTCGACGGTGAGGCGTCGTCCGATGAGACGGAGCTCTCGGGGAGTTTCGTCGCCAGCCGCGTCACCGACCGGTGGAAGCTCAACGTCGGTATCAGCGGGCGGTACTCGAAGAGCCGGTTCGACATCGACTCGGTGACCACGGTACGCAGCGATTCCAAATCGTACGGCGCCAGTGCCCTGGCGATTCGCAGCGTGAGCCCTCACTGGGCGCTGGCGGGGGGAGTATCGGCGGATCGCTCGACCTATCTCAATCGTGCGCTGGGACTGCGCGTAGCACCGGGTATCGAGTACGATTTCTTTCCGTACCGCGAATCGACCCGTCGTCTTCTGACCGTGCGTTACATGCTGGGCCTGAATTATTACCGCTACGACGAAATCACCCTGTTCGGCACAACGCGGGAGACTTTGCTCGACGAGACGCTCCGCGCTTCGCTGGAATCCCGTCAACCCTGGGGGTCGGCCGATATCTCGCTGGAAGCGGCGCATTATCTGGATGATTTCGGCAAAAACCGGGTGGAGCTCTCGAGCGATCTGGAGATTAGACTGACTCAGGGACTGTCGCTCGAAGTGTACGGAAGTGTGGAACGGGTCCACGATCAGCGATATCTGCCGGCCGCCGGCGCCACCCCCGACGAAATCCTGCTCCAGCGGCGCGCGCTGGCTACCGACTATCGCTATCGCCTGTCACTGGGGCTCAACTACAGTTTCGGTTCGATTTTCAATAACGTAGTGAACCCGCGGTTCGGCGAAGGCGGGGCAGGGGGAGGGTTGTTGCTTGAATGAGGGCGTGGGACGTGGGACGTGAGAAGCGAGAAGCGAGAAACGGGGAGCGGGAAACGGGGACCGGCGGGCGGGGAGCGAGGGAGATTCGGAGGCTGCGGCATAGAATTCGCCGGTTGGGCGCGAGGCCTCGGATTCGCCGGGCACCCTGCGTTCGACGTTGACCTCCAGAACCCGGGGCGGCGCGTCACCCCTATTGCGATCTGCCATGAAGCCCTCTTTTCTCGCCTGGATCACCCTCTGTCTCCTGCTGCTGGTGGTGGGGGAACGGATCGGGCGTGCTCTGGAGGCCAACCGGCAGGCTGTCGCAACAGAGCCCAAGGCACTGACCCAGGACACCGCGGCGGCCCGAGCCGCCTCATCGGCTTCCCGGCTGGCAGGCCGCCTCGAGCCGCACCGCACGCGCCCAACCCAGCCCGAGGTTTCCACCGTGGAACGGCTGGCCCGCCTTGCAGCGCGGCGGGAACTGGCCCGCACTGCCAGCGGCACCTACCTCGACTCGCTCCTGCTCACGACCGATTCGGTGATTCGCCGCTGGCCCGATCGCGATGGCGTCCCTATCCGCGTTGCCATCATCGAAGGCGGCCCCGACGACTACCGCCCCGAAATGGCCGACGAGGTCCGCCGGGCGCTCAACATCTGGCAGTCGCTCGATCTGAACCTGAGCTTCGAACTCACCGCCGACAGCGCCGATGCCGATATCGTGGTGCGCTGGATCGACCATTTCGACTTCGACCGAGCCGGACAAACCGATCTGACCTGGGATCAATCGGGGCATGTCCGGCACGCGTCAATCGTACTTGCGATTCGGAGCGTTGATGGCACTCCGTTGTCACCGCCGGCGCTCCGCGCGGTCGCGCTCCACGAAACCGGCCACGCGCTCGGTCTGCCTCACTCGGCTGATTCTTCCGACGTAATGTTCCCGGCCACCCGCACCGACCGGCTGAGTGAACGTGACCGGCGCAGCGCCCTCGTTCTGTACCACATCCCGGCCGGTCCGCTGCGCGACGCGGCTCCACCCCAGTGATCTCGACGGCCTGGCTGAGCCGGTCGCTCGCTGCCGCACTGCTGGCGCTTACGCCTGCGGCCGCGCCGGAACCGTCTGCCGCACCGACTGCGAGCGCTGCTGCGGCGCCACTGGATTTTTCAGAGCTCGACCAATCGGTGGAAGCCGGGATCAAAGCCGGCGTCTATCCCGGAGCGGTGATCGTGGTGGGCCGGAGCGACCGAATCCTGTACCAGCGCGGTTACGGCCACCTGACCTGGAATCGCAACTCGCCGCGGCCCAGCCCTGACTCGACGATCTGGGATCTCGCTTCGCTCACCAAGGTGATCGGCACCGCCAGCGCCACGATGCGGTTGGTGGATCGCGGCGTGATCGGAGTCGACACGCCGGTACAGCATTATCTCCCGCGGTTCCG
>DASSTY010000135.1:0-4310 GCA_035707585.1 Gemmatimonadales bacterium | reverse complement strand
CCGGCTCGATTCGGTCGCCTGTCTCCTTCAGTCTACCGATCTCTTCGTGCTGCCGTCACAGACCGAGTCGTTCGGGCTGGCGGCGCTGGAAGCGATGGCGTGCGGCGCACCCTGTGTCGCCACCCGCACCGGCGGACTGCCGGAAGTCATCACCGATCGGGTGAGCGGCATCCTCGAGCCGGTTGGTTCCGTGGAGGCGATGGGCCGGCGCGCGGTCGAACTGCTGCGCGACCCCGCGGCGTACCGGGCAATGCGTCAGGCGGCAATCGATCAGGCAGCGGACTTCTCGGCCGACCGGATCGTGCCGCTCTACGAGCAGCTCTACACCCAGGTGATCGCCTCGTCATGATCGCTCCGCTCCACCCCTATGCCGCCGCCGTCGTGCTGGGCCTGGTCGAGGGTGCCACCGAGTTTCTGCCGATTTCATCGACCGGCCATCTCATCGTGGTCGGCCAGCTGATCGGCTTCACCGGGAGCCGCGCCAAGACCTTCGAGATCTTCATCCAGCTTGGCGCCATCCTCGCGGTGCTCTGGCATTACCGCCGGCTGTTCGTCAACGTCGTGATCCACGCGTTCGACCAGACCCGGGCCGGGCGGCTGCTGGTCAATCTGGCGATCGCGTTCATTCCGGCGGCGGTGGTGGGATTCTTCGCCCACGACTGGATCAAGCGGGTGCTGTTCGATCCCCGGGTGGTCGCCTGGGCGCTCATCATCGGTGGGCTCATTATCGTGCTGATCGAATGGTGGAAGCCGCGCACCACGATCCAGGAAACCGACGAGCTGCCGCCCGATACGGCGCTGGGCGTCGGGCTGGCACAGGTGCTGTCGCTGATCCCGGGAACGTCGCGCTCCGGCGCCACCATCATGGGCGGCTATGCACTCGGCATGTCACGACTCGCCGCCACCGAATTTTCGTTTTTTCTGGCGATTCCAACGATGCTTGCCGCCACGCTCTACGAATTGTTCACCAGCCGGGCGACGCTCGGTTCAGCCGACTTCGGGATCTTCGCGGTCGGGTTCGTGGTGGCATTCGTGTCGGCGCTGGTGGTGATTCGGGTATTCCTGCACTACGTGGCGCGCCACAGCTTTCTGGTGTTTGCCTGGTATCGCATCGCTTTTGGACTGCTGGTGCTGGCGCTGCTGCGCACCGGCAGCTGGATGTTGTGACCGTTCGCCCGGAACTGATTCGCCGTGGCCGAGTGGACTCGACGCAGGATCTGGTGCATCAGCTCGGAGCGGAAAACGCGGCGGCCGGAACTGCGGTGGTGGCGGTGGAGCAGGTTGCCGGCCGGGGCGCCCACGGCAGAGCGTGGCACTCGGCGCCGGGCGGACTCTGGCTCAGCGTTTTGCTGCGGCCGTCACCTGCGGGTGTTGGCCTGATCAGTCTGCGAGTCGGCGTGACGACCGCCATGGTGCTGGAAAAGATGTCGGGAGGTGTGACGCTCGGGCTCAAGTGGCCGAACGATCTGATGCTGGGAGAGGCCAAGGTGGGCGGCATCCTCTGTGAGGCACGCTGGCAGGGCAACATCGTGGCGTGGGTGGCGGTGGGGATCGGAATCAATGTCACGAACCCGGTGCCTTCCGATGCCCGGTACGGCGCGGCCCGGCTGGCCGACTGGTCGCCCTCGCTCACCGCCGAAGCGATTGCCGAGCCGCTGGTGGCCGCGCTGGCCGCGGTAGATTACGACCGGCCCAGCCTCAGCGACGACGAGCTGGCTGCCTTTGAGCGTCGTGACTGGCTGCGGGGCCGTCAGCTTCAGGAGCCGATCGCCGGCGTGGCCGATGGAATTGCCCCCGACGGCGCGCTTCGCGTCAGGACTCCCGCCGGTGGTGCGCTGGCGTATACCGGCACCGTCGTGCCCGCCGCGGCCGGGCTGCCCGCTCCTCTCATCTGAGGTCGTCGATGCTGCTGGCGCTGGATATCGGAAACACCGAAATCACCGTCGGCCTCTTCCAGGGGACCGATCTGGTCGAGCATTGGCGGCTTACTACCCGGCCGGAGCGCACCCCCGATGAATGGGCGGGTGCCATCGAAGGCTTTCTGCTGCGTGCGGGCCATTCTCCCAACGAGGTGCGCGGCGTCTGCGTCGCTTCGGTGGCGCCGATGGTCACTCAGAATCTGACCGACGGGATTTTCCGCGCCACCGCATGCCGCGCCGTGGAGGTGACGCCGCGAGCGAAGCTCCCGTTGATACTCGATGTCGACGAACCGCTCACCGTCGGCGCCGATCGAATCGTCAATGCCCTGGCGATTCTCGATGGGAACCCCGCCGATACCATTGTGGTCGATTTCGGAACCGCCACCACGTTCGATTGCGTCACCGCCGACGGCCGGTTCATCGGGGGCGCCATCATGCCGGGCCTCCGCACCTCCGCCGACCAGCTCACCCAGCGCACCGCCAAGCTCCCCGCCACCGAACTGCGGCCGCCGGCGCGGGTAATCGGCCGGCGCACCGAGGAATGCATTCAGGCTGGGGTGCTGTTCGGTGCGGCCGATGCGGTAGACGGCATCGTCGGCCGGATCCGCGCCGAATGGCCGGGCCCCGGCGTGCCGCGGGCCGTTGCTACCGGAGGGCTTGCCGCGCTGGTGGCGCCGCTCTGTCAGACCCTCGAATCCACCGATCCCGACCTTACCCTGCGAGGGCTCAGGGTCGCCGCGCGGCATCTTGGCGTCCCCGGCGGTGCCTGACTATACTACCGACTTACCCCATCCGGAGACTGCATGAGCTCGGCCGTGGCAGCGCACGACGACTACGATGTGACGCCGGTACCGTTTCTGGTTCGGCATGCCATCATCATGGGCATCATCGAAGCTGTGGTGGTGGTCCTGATGTCGTTCATCACCCGGTACCTCGACGGCGCGGCCGAAACGGTCCTCGGCGGCATCGTGCTGGCCATCGGACTGGCCATCCTGACGCTGGCGCCGGGGCTCTGGACCCGGGCGCGCACAGTCGAGGGCATCGCTGGTGCCGCTGCTATTGGGCTCGGCGCAACGGTCGTTTTCCTGCTGCTGGATGTGGCCCTGCTGCAGCCGCTCGGGATGTACAGCGACCGCTGGCTGGCCATCGGCGGCGGCAGTAACTGGTGGTACCACCCGGTCTGGTGGATGGTCGGCACCTTCATTCCCTGGCAGGGCTCGTTCATTCTGGCCAATCAGACGGTCCGGCGCGGCGCGGTGTCCATTGTCGGAGCCATCATCAGCCTCGTGGTCTTCACGGCGATCTGCGGCATCGTGGGCATTCTGATCCACGTCCCGCACGCCGGCTGGACGCTGGGGACCTTCGGCGTCGCGTTTCTGCCCGGTCTGGTGCTCTCGGCCCTGCTCTCGATGATCGCGAATCGGCGCGTGTAGGGCGGATGCGCTGGGTCCGGCTCCTCTTCCGGGTCTTCGGATGGCTGCTCACGCCGTTCCTGGCGTGGGCAGCTTCGTTTTTCGGCTGTGTTGCCGGCGCGATGATTGCTGCACGAGTGGCCGATCCGCTCCATGGACTGCTGATCGAAGCGGCCAGCGGCGGGATCGTCGGCTTCGCGGTCATCGTGCTCTGGCTGCGGCTCCTGCGGCGCTCCCCCGAGATCCAGCATGCCTTGGCGGTCCTCCCTGACGGAACGCCGGACACCTCCAGCCCGGGGCCCACCGCCATTGACGAATCGGCGGAGCGGGGCGGGTGAACGCGCGCCGCGTGCTGCTCTTTGCAGCGGCGCTCGGAATGGCCGGCTGCAGCGAACACCGCGGTGGCGCACCGAGCCCGGACAGCTCGGCCACGTCGCCGGCGCAGCCAGCCGCGCGCCTGGCGCTCAAGGCAGGAAGCACCGAGGTCTGGTTTACGCTGGCGCAGAACGATAGCGGGCCGGATGGCGCCTGCGTCGAACGCACGCTGGAGATTCGGCGCGACAGCGCCCGAATCCCGGTTCCGCTGCTTTACACCGGCGAGCCGCCGGTTCAGGTCAACGATTCCACCGTTCGGGCATCGCTCTGGCGAAACTGCCGACCCTATGCCCCGTATCTGATCGATCTTCGCACCGGCCAGCCGCGCCTGGAGAAGCGATGATTCTGCGGACCGCCGCCACCGCGATAACGCTTGCACTCTGCGCCCGGACCATCCTGGCACAGGGCGTTGGCATCGCGGCAGGTCACCTGTTTGCCGATCAGGACTGGTCAACCGTTCGCCTCAGCGTGACGCCGTCGGCGTTCCGCCAGTGGCCGTTCCAGCTTGGTCTTGAGGGGCTTTATCAGACCGGTCCGTCCGGCAGCGACACCCATCTCTATGGCCTGGGTGCCGAAGCCAGCATGTTCCGCGGCGGCCACCCGG
>DASSTY010000134.1:0-4567 GCA_035707585.1 Gemmatimonadales bacterium | reverse complement strand
CTCGATGTCGTGGTCGCGAAAGAGATCGGGACCGCTGCCACCCACCACCATGAATCCCACGCGCCGGCCGGCCACTCGGAGCCGCACGCCGGCCGCCGAACGGAAATCACGGAGCCCGCCGGGCCAGCCGGCCCAACGCGGGTCGCGCCGAGTGTCACCCACCAGCAGGTGATCACTCTCGCCGAACAGCGCATCGACATTGAGATCTTCATTGGGGATGATCAGCGCCGGATCGTTCCACAGCGCGCCGCTGGTGTGCTCGCTCAGCCGATACCACTGGTCGGCCGCGCTGCCCGGAATCAGAATCTCGCCGCGGTCATGCGGCAGCAAGGGCATCAGCAGATCGAACATCGCCCGCGCGAAATCGCGAGGCGGGCCGCCCGACGCCAGCAGCGGCGCGGCTCCGTCGGCCAGCGCGGCGCGATAGTCAGTCTCCGTCGCCGCGCCTTCACCAACCCACTGCCGAGCCACTCGGCCAAAGGTGGGACCCAGATGATGCGCTACTCGCTGCAGCAGCACAGCTTCGTTGGCGGTGTAGCGGGCCGGCCGGAGATCGGCCAGGAGCATCAGGCCGACGTCCTGATATCCGAATCGAATCGGCACCGCCATCACCGAACCGTAGCCGGCGGAGCGGACTTTTTCTTCCAGTCGGAAAAGCTGATCTTGCGGAACGTACGGCTCGGGAAGGGGAACGTCGATTTGATCCTGCGCCAGCGCCTCGGGCCCGATCAGATGAACGCCACCACTGGCCGGGTAAAGCCACAGCCCCAGAAGATCATGATTCAGTTCGACCGAGAGCGCGCTGGACAGCGCCTCGTACCAGGTCGCCAACGCAATCGGGTCCCCGACGGCCTCGTCGGGACTCAGCAGCGGAATGAGGGGCGACTCGGCTTCGGGGGGCATGTATCCCGCCTGGAGCACGAGCCATGCCGGGAGCCAGGATAAGCTAGAATATTGACCAGATGAGACTTGCCAGTCGGGCAAGGAGGGTGGGACGGCGCTTGTTGCCGCGTCCTGCCACGACATGGCGGTGACGGCGCCGCGCCGGCGGCAGGAGAATCCGATCTGACATTGACATACCCCCACCCCCTATGTATTCTCGCCGGGTCACGGACGTACTATGCTACCCGCCGGAGGAGCGGTCTATGAGAGACATCACATTGCGTATCGAAGGGATGAGCTGCGGGCACTGCCTCAACGCGGTGAACCGGGCATTGCAGCAGCTGCCAGGAGTGGAGATCGAGTCGGTTCAGATCGGCCGGGCGGTACTCAAGTACGATGAGAGCAAGACCGGCCCGGACGCCATCACCACCGCGGTAGACGACGCGGGATACTCGGCGCAGGTGGTCTGATCAGGTGGGATACCGCGCCATGTCGCGCCCCACGGTGCGCGTGGCGATCAGAGTAACCAGTCCGCCGCCCAGCGATACCATCGGCAGCAGCAGTACCGCCTGGGCAATTCCGAACTGATCGGACAGCGCACCCACCAGCGGGAAGGCAATCGCGTCGCCCGCCAGGTGGATGAACAGCAGATAGACGCCACTCACCGTGGCGGTGATCCGGGCCGGCACCACGTCGAAGATCACCGCGGTGAGGGGGCCGTTGTACCACGAGAGAAAAAAGAACGCCGCGGTAAAGAGCATCACGAAGTGCTGGAGATCTCGCTCCAGCAGCCCCATCATCGCGAGGGGCACGCCCAGCACAAACCCGATCGCCACGGTAAGCACCCGCCCGCTGGCGAAACGATCGCGGAGCTGGTCGGCCACCCACCCGCCTGCCAGGGTGCCCGCCGTGCCGGCAATCAATCCCCACTTCCCCAGCAGCACCGCCGATTGCGCCATGCTGAGCCCCAGCTCGCGCGCCACGAATGTCGGTCCCCATCCCACGAGGCCGTTCATCCCGAATGAAATCAGCGCGCCGCCCAGGAAGACGTAGACCAGCGTTGGCGTGTGCAGCACCACCCGCCCGGCATGCACCATCTCACCGAACGCGTCGCTCATCTCCTCCGCGATTTCGGCTTCTTCGACGTTGGCCGACGCCGGCGCCTGCACCACCCGAACCCATTTGATGATGGAACCGGCAAGGCCCAGCCCGACGCCGATTCCGACCACGGCGAGATCGACGGTGGCATCCGGCCCCTGACGGGTCTGGAGCCAGAACGCGGCGCCGATCCCGGCAATCGTTCCAAGCAGCAGCGGCCAGGCGTAGCGAACGACCGCCACTACGCCGATTTCGACCTTGCGGATGTGCGCCCGCAATCCGATTCGGGCGTAGGTTCGAGTGGGGTCGCGGAGTCGGGCGGCGAGGCTGGCGCAGATCAGTCCGGGGATTCCCACCAGCATGAATGCCACGCGCCAGCCATACAGCGCCTCGAGCTGCCCGCCCAGCAGAATTCCCAGCACCCCGCCGATGGCAACGCCGGACGACAGCAGCCCCATCGCAAAGGCGCGCCGCCGCCCCGGGAAGTAGTCGGCCACCAGCGACGCCGATGCCGGGCCGAACGCCGCTTCGCCGAGCCCCACCGCGCTCCGACAGACGAAGAGCTGCCAGTAGTTCCGCACGATCCCGCCGAGCGATGTGAACGCACTCCAGATCGCCACGCCCCCGGCGATGACCGCGCGCCGCGAGCGGATGTCGCTCAGCACTCCGAGCGGCAGCGCCGCGAGCGAAAACACCAGGATGTAGGCGGAGCCGAGCCAGCCGAGCTGGGTGTCGGAGAGATGGAGGTCGCGCTTGATCGGTTCGAACAGCGCGAAGATGACGTTGCGATCGAGATAGTTCAGGAGGTTGATGAACGCCAACAGGCCCAGTGCGTACCAGCGGTAGGCACCGAATTTCTCGGCGTAGGGATCTCGCCTGTGCTCGGTCACCGGCCCCGGGCGGATTCCGCCCCGGCCTCCGGCCGCAGCGCCTCATCCGACTGATCGGCCCGCTCATCGCGCCGTTCCAGCGCGGCGTGATATTCATCAATCAGGCGCTGCATCATCTGCTCGCGACGGGCGTAGAGCCGCTTCGGTTCGCGGGCGGGATGCCGTGCCAGTGCGTAGCTGGTCAGGAGCGGCAGCGCTACGGTGTTGTCGAGGTAGCATACCACCGTGCCGGGAAGCTGATCGGGATCGATCTTGCCCCAGCTCACCGCCTCGGACGGAGTGGCGCCGGAGAGTCCGCCGGTATCGGGACGTGCGTCGGTCATCTGCAGGAAATAGTCGTGACCCCGCTCGTCGATGCCGAGCACTTCCTGAATCTGCGGCTCGGTTTGGAGCATGAAGTTCTTGGGGCTGCCGCCGCCCACGATCAGGACGCCGCTCTTGCCGCCGCCTCGCTTGGCATCGAGCACGATGCTGGCGGTCTCGTTCACATCGGCCGATACATCGAACCGCAGCTTGGAGCCGGCCAGCGACTGTTCGGCCACGTTCATTCCAATCGAGCTGTCGCCCGGCGAACTGGTGTAGATCGGTACCTGGAGTTCGTGCGCCGCTGCCAGCACGCTGCGGGTGGTGCCGCCCAGCGCCTTCTCGCGCTGCAGCATGTAGCCGCCCAGCAGGTAATGATATTCGGCGGAGCTCATGGAACGCTGGAATTCCTCGCGGGCGCTCACTTCGCGAATGAACTTGTCGGTAGAGAGCAGTACGCCGTAGTCAAAGAAGATGTCGTAGATCCGAACGACGCCATGTTCCCGCAGCTCGACGTCGTCGGCCGTGGCGCTGCCGCGATGCATCGCGAGCCCCAGGGCAAAGTGGGCATCGTGGTAGAGATTGGCGCCGGTCGAAATGATCCAGTCGAGAAAGCCCGCTTGCATCAGCGGTATCAGGCAGCTCATGCCGAGCCCGGCCGGCGTCATCGCGCCGGTGAGCGACATCCCGATCGTCACATCGGGTTCCAGCATCCGTTGGGTAAAGAGGCGGCAGCCGGCGTTGAGACGCCCGGCGTTGTACGCCAGGAAGGCGCCGTCGATCAGATCGGCCGCGCTCTCCTTGCCGGTGATCGCCGGTGGGGCAATCCGCTGCCCGCCCAGGTAATTGGAACTGGCTCGGCTCATCAGAGGGTCCTTACGATTGAGGCCGCGGCGGAACCGGTTCGAACACGGTGGTTCCCGGCCGGCTGGCGCGGGCTTCCATGACGATCCGGGCCACCTCGGAGGGATCATCGGTCAGGTGGAAGAGTTCGAGGTCGTCGGGATTGATCTTTCGCTCCTCCGCCACGGTGTTGCGCAGCCAGTCGACCATCGGTCCCCAGTAGTCCTTGCCCACCAGCACCACCGGGAAGTGTTTCACCTTTCCGGTCTGAATCAGCGTCAGTGCTTCGAATAATTCATCGAGAGTGCCGTAGCCGCCGGGGAACACCACGAATGCCGTGGCGTACTTCACGAACATCGTCTTCCGAACGAAGAAGAACTTGAAGTTGAGATTGCGCGTGAGGTACGGATTGGAACCCTGCTCGAACGGCAGTTCGATGTTGCAGCCGATCGAGAGCCCGCCCGCCTCCAGCGCGCCGCGGTTGGCCGCCTCCATTATGCCAGGGCCGCCGCCGGTGATGATCGGGATCCCTTCCGACGCGAGCAGCCGCG
>DASSTY010000133.1:0-5225 GCA_035707585.1 Gemmatimonadales bacterium | reverse complement strand
GGATGATGGAGCAGTGCGAAAGATCGAGCGCCTGTCCCACTCGCCGCACCAGGGCACGGAGGATTTCTTCGTTGCGGACGTTGGCCCAGATTTCCTGCACGGCATCGAGCACCGACGTGGTGGCGGGCTGGGCTGCCTGGCCGGCGCGGGCACGGAGACGGGCTTCCAGTTCAGGCAGGTGAACCGGCGCCACCAGCGCATCGGCGGCGCCGAGGGAGAGCGCCCGCACGACGTCGGCGGGGCGGCCGCTCCCCAGCACCACCACGATCGGGGCGGTGCCTCCGTCGGCTCGGCCGAGCGCATCGTCCAGACCATCGGCGTTGGCCAGCGTGAGAAGGCGGAGATCGACCGATTGGTGAGGCGGAGCCGACTCCAGCGATTCCAGGAGCCGGAACCCGCTGCGCGCCAGTGCTCGCTCCAGTCCTTCCGGACGAGTGGATGGCTCGCCCAGCAGGAGGATTCGAATCGGTTCGGGCTGGTGGTCGCTCACGCCGCGTAACCAGTCCAGCGAGTCAGAAACATTTCACGACCAATCGAGGCAGTCATGGGCAAGTCGGCGGCCATGCCGGGCGAGCAGTTGGGAGCCCACGTCTCCACCCAGGGCGGAGTTGCCGCCGCGCCGCCGCGCGGCGAGGCGATCGGCGCGACTGCCATACAGGTATTTACCAAGACCCCGAACCAGTGGCGGGAGCCGGCCGCCGCGCCCGAGCTCTGCACCGCGTTCCGGGATGCCATGGCTCGAAGTGGAATGCGGGCGGTGGTGTCGCACGATTCGTACCTTATCAATCTGGCCTCCCCCGACCCAGAGCTAAACGCGCGCTCGGTAGACTCTTTCACCGCGGAGCTGACCCGCTGCGAGCTGCTGGGCATTCCCGCGGTGGTGTCGCATCCGGGCAACTACATTGATGATCTCGACGCCGGGCTGGCCCGTAACATCGCCGGGATCGCCGAGGCACTCCAGCGGGTGCCCGGTTCCGTCAAAGTGCTGCTGGAGACGACCGCCGGCACCGGCACCGCCCTGGGAAGCCGCTTTGAAGAGCTGGCCCGGCTCCGCGGGGGGCTGCCGGGCAGCCTCCAGGACCGGATCGGCTTCTGCGCCGATACCTGCCACCTTCATGCTGCCGGCTACAATCTGGTTGAGGACTTCGATGGCGTCTGGGCGGCGTGGGACCGGATCCTGGGCCTCGCAAGTCTCCGGGTCGTCCATCTGAACGATTCGAAGACGCCGTTCGGCTCGCGGCGGGACCGCCATGAGCTGATTGGTGAGGGGACGCTGGGACCGGAGCCGTTCCGCCGGCTCATGACCGACCCCCGCTTTGCGGGAGTCGCGATGATTCTGGAGACCCCCAAAGGGGATGATCCGGTCACTCAGGACCGCCGGATGCTCGGCCGGCTCCGGCGTTACCGCCGCTCCGGGGCCCGGAAGCGCACCCCGCTCGATTGACCCCTACCCCGCCCGGCGGCATCTTCCACCCATGCGCAAACCCATCCTCGTAGCCCTGCTCCTGGCCGGAGCCGCGCCAGCGCTCGCCGCCCAGGGCAGCTACTACGCGCGCCTCGGCCTCACCGGCGCCAGCAAACTGGTCACCGATGAAATCATCCAGCCGATCAACACGCGGCAGAGCCTGGCACCGACCCTCTTTGCCGGCGTCGATCTGCCCCTCGGCAAGGTGTATCGGGTCGGCCTGGAAGGCGCGCTCTCGACCGGTGGGTTCCACGCCGATCAGAAGAGTACCCGCTACGACCTCGGCACCCTCAGGACCGCCAGCGTAACCGCTCAACTGGTCGGGCCACTGATGCCGGGCCTCGAATGGCGTGCCGGTATCGGCATCCTCAAGTACCTCCCCGCCGACAAGACGGGGATTTTCGCGCGGGGCGGCCCGCTCGTCGCCATCTTTGGCGCCGGTGCCGATTATCGCCGCCCCGCACTTAAACACTGGGATCTGATGCTCTCCGCCCGCTACGACTACCACCGTTTCACCACCGATGAACTCCAGGCTCGCGGCTTCGCCAACACCGAGGGCGTGCATCGCATTTCACTGTCGATTGGCCTGGCGCGGAGTTCCCGATGAAGCGCACCCTGGCACTTGCCGCGCTGGCACTCGGCGTGGCCGCCCTCGCCTGCAACGAAGTCAGCGCCCCCGCGCGCGCCAACCGGTACGAATGGCGACTCTTCGCCGCCAATCCCCAGGGTGGCACCGACACCCTGAGCTTTCACTGGCCGGCTGGTCAGGTGGTGCGGATCTGGGCGGAAGATTCGCTCGATCTGGCGACGCATGTACAGAACGGCATCGCGGCGTGGCAAGATGCCCTGCTCTACAACGAGCTGCAGGCAGAACTCGTGAGTGACTCCAGCAGCGCCGACATCATCGTGCGCGCCGGCTTTCCACCCAAGCAGTTCGAGCGGATGCGGCTGGGCAGCTACTTCGCACCCGAATGTTCCGGCGCTACCGATCTCGATGTTTCGGACGATCATACCGAACTGACGCTGCCGATCCACAGCTACATCGCGCCCAAGGGACTCGAGCTCACGCCCGCGGCGATCGAGTGCATCGATCTGACGACCACCCACGAGCTGGGTCACGCCTTCGGCATCATGCAGCACGCCCCCGATCCGGCCGACCTGATGTACGGCGACCCGGTGGTCACCGCGCCGAGCGAGGCCGACCGGGAAACCCTCCAAGCCGTCTATCACTTTCCGCCCACCATGACGCTGGTCCGCCATTGAGCCCACCGACCGACCGAAGCCAGGACGCACTCCGCTATCACGAAGAGGGTCGCCCCGGCAAGATCCAGGTGGTCCCGACCAAGCCGACCCAGAACCAGCGGGATCTCTCGCTGGCCTACACCCCCGGTGTGGCGGAGCCGTGTCTCCGGATTCGGGAGAACCCGGAAGACGTTTACCGCTACACCGCGCGCAGCAACCTGATCGCCGTCGTCTCCAACGGCACCGCGGTGCTCGGCCTGGGCAATATCGGGGCGCTGGCCGGCAAGCCGGTGATGGAGGGCAAGGGCGTTCTCTTCAAGATCTTTGCCGACATCGACGTGTTCGATCTGGAGATCAACGCGCAGCAACCTGATGACGTGGTGCGGTTCTGCCAGATGCTGGAGCCGACCGTCGGCGGGATCAATCTGGAAGACATCAAATCTCCCGAGTGCTTCGAGATCGAGCGCCGGCTCTCGGAAACGCTGGCGATCCCGGTGTTTCACGACGACCAGCACGGCACCGCGATCATTTCAGGCGCGGCGCTGCTCAACGCCCTCGAGGTGACCGGGCGAGACATCACCCAGGTTCGGGCGGTGTTCATGGGAGCGGGTGCCGCGGCCATCGCGACCGCCGAGCACTATGTGCGGTTGGGAGTGCCACGTGAGCAGGTGGTGCTGTGCGATGTCCACGGGCTGATCCATGCCGGGCGGGAGGGGCTCGATCCGTATCAGGCCCGCTTTGCGCATGAGCTGCCCTACACAACGCCCGCGGAGGCGTTTGCCGGCGCCGATGTGTTCGTGGGGCTGAGCGCCGGCGGCACGGTATCGCCGGCGATGATCGCCGCCATGGCGCCGCGCCCAATCGTCTTTGCGCTGGCCAACCCGACGCCGGAAATCCTTCCCGATGAAGTCCGCTCGGTGCGGCCCGACGCCATCATCGCCACCGGGCGGACCGATTTTCCCAATCAGGTCAACAACGTCCTCGGCTTCCCGTTCATCTTCCGCGGTGCGCTCGATGTCCGCGCCCGGGCCATCAACGAAGAAATGAAGATGGCGGCCACCCGCGCGCTCGCGGCGCTGGCCAAGGAGGATGTCCCCGAAGCGGTGCTCCGCGCCTACGGCGTCGAGCAGCTCCGCTTTGGGCCGGAGTATCTGATTCCCAAGCCGTTCGACCCGCGGGTCCTGCTGTGGGTGGCCCCCGCGGTGGCGTGGGCGGCGATGACCAGCGGCGTCGCGGCGCAGCTGCTCGATCTCGACGAGTACCGGGCCCGGCTGGAATCCCGCCTGAGCCGGGGCCGTGCGGTGATGCGGACGTTGAGCAACCGGGCAGGCGTCGATCCGCAGCGGGTGGCGATGACCGACGCGCAGGACCCTCGGATCATCCGGGCGGCCCGGATCCTGGCCGACGAAGGCAGCGTCCTGCCGTTGCTGGTGGGGCGGCGCGCCGAAATCGACGCGGCGGCGGCCAACGCGGGAATCTCGCTGGCCGATATCGAGGTGGTCGATCCCGAGGGCCATCCGCGGATGCAGCAGTACGCCGAGGCGCTCTGGCAGCGGCGCCAGCGGCGCGGCGTGACGCTGGTGGAGGCCCAGCACCGGATGCATCAGCCGGAATACTTCGGCGCCATGATGGTTCAGCAGCATGATGCCGACGCGCTGGTGCTGGGGCAGAACCTTCACTACCCGCGGGCGCTGCGGCCGGCGCTGGAGGCGGTCGGCGCCGATCCCGGCGAGGCGGTGGCCGGGATCTACATGATGGTTTTCCAGCAGGAAACGCTGTTCTTTGCGGATACGACGGTGAACATCGATCCGGACGCCACTCGGCTTACCGAAATTGCGGTGGCGGCGGCGGCTTTCGTACAGCAGCTGGGAATCGAGCCGAGAATCGCGCTGCTGTCGTTCTCCAACTTCGGGTCGGTGCGCCACCCCAGTCAGGCCAAGGTGGCCGAAGCGGTCCGGCGGCTCCATGCCGGGTGGCCGGCGCTCAAGGCCGACGGCGAAATGCAGGCCGACAGCGCCGTGGTGGAGCAGATCCTCCGGCGGCGCTATCCGTTCAACCGGATGGGCGGGCCAGCCAACGTGCTGATCTTCCCGGACTTGAACAGTGCGAACATCTGTTACAAACTGCTAGGGCGGCTGGGTGGCGCTCAGGCCATCGGCCCCATCCTCATCGGTATGGCGGCACCGATCCAGATTCTGGAGCGGGACTCCGACGTGGATGACATCGTGAACATGGCGGTCATGGCAGCGGTGGACGCGCAGGAGCGCGCCCGCCAGGCTCGTCGCCCACGCCCTGACCACCGCTGACCGCGCGAACCGCGCCGGGATACTCATGGCGAACACCTCTGCGATTGAACGTGAAACCTCTGCTCCGATGCTCCCGGGACTGAACCCGCCCATCGTCCACGCCAACCTGACCGAACCGGTGCTGGCCGAGATGGCGGTACGCCGGGGCGAAGGCATGTTGAGCGACCGCGGCTGCGTTACCGTGGTGACCTCACCCCACACGGGACGCGCGG
>DASSTY010000132.1:0-3663 GCA_035707585.1 Gemmatimonadales bacterium | reverse complement strand
GGTTAGCACTTCTCCACAGTTATCCCCACGGCAACTTAACATAACATATCTTATACGACATTGAATTCGACGACGGCAACTCGACACCTCAAGCATCACTTGAGCTCCCGGTGCCGCTTCCGGCGGTCACAACCTATCGAGATGCTCTCACGGGATCCGGCGAGATGCGCTGCCGGAGTACGGCCGGGATCAAACAGGACTCAGTGCGGCGGAACCCACTGGCAATGGTCCCCGCCGCAACCGAGCCGGTGACGGCGAGCCGCCACCCAGTCGTAGACCTTGCCGGTGACCCAGGACGTCCCCGGGACCCAAAAGATCGGACGGATCAGCGCCCCGCCCGGCAGGTACCGCAGGAGCACCGGCACGGCGTTGCCGCCCCAGAAATAGGTGCCATCCGGCAGGACCAGGTGGATCGCCCGGAGGAGCGCCTCTTCCGGAATCTCGGGCAGCCCGGAGAGCTGGCCCCGCTGCTGCAGCGGAACCAGGGCGATCGCCCCCCGGCGATCCCAGCGAGCCAGCCGAGATACCCACGCCCGGCAGAAGCCGCAATTGCCGTCGTAGAGGAGTACCGGTCGGCTCAACATTGTGATGCCCAGGTCATGTAGGAGTCGGCGAATTCTAGTCCCGGCCCGATGGAAACTCCAGCGAGCGCCGGGGCTGGCGGCTCTTCGTACCGCGCGGTAGTGTTAGTTCGATTCCCAACAGCGATGTGGCCCGAGACCCCGAGGGCGCAGATGCGAGCACAGCGACTCTACGCGATCGCCGTGATTCTGGCTTTGCTGGTTCCCGCCGCCTGGGGCGCGGTGCCCCGCCGGATGCCGTTCACCCGCTATTGGCCGTTCATCGACTACCCGATGTACTCCCAGTCCCATTTCTCGGGAGAGTCGGCGTATGCCTGGCAGTTACGCGTCGCCGGCTGCCAACCCGGCGGTGATCCGAGGATCGTCTCGGAAGCCGAGCTCCACCTTCCGCATCGCACCATGCTCAAGCTGCTACGCCAGGCGGCGAACGGACCGCCCCATGGTAAGTCCCGCTCCCTGGTGACGGATATGGCCAGGCAGCTTCCGGACCCGGTATGCGGCATCGAAATATGGGCCCAGCGCTACGTGCTCGGACCGGGTGGAATCGTGGATCGCAACCCGCCCTGGCAGCTTCACACCGGGTGGGCTCTGGGTCAGGCGACCGCGGCGCGATGACCCGCTGGCTTGAACGTCGGGCCGCCGCGGTCGAGCGACACTGGTTCGCCCCGGCTTCCACCCGCGACCTGGGCATTGTCCGGGCGCTGGTCTTCGCCTGTCTGCTGTTCTCCCTGCTCGATGTGCTGCCGACCGGCGTCGCGCTCTCGCACGCGGATCAGACCCTCTTCAAGCCGCTCCCTGCACTCAAGGTGATGCTCCTCCCGCTTGGGTGGGGTGCGCGCCCGTCCTCCGGGCTGATCCTCGCGATCGGCTGGACTGCTGCGGCAGCGGCACTGCTCGCTGCGCTGGGATGGTTCAGCCGGATCACCACCGTGGTCGCGACGCTCGGAACGATCACCATCATCGCTCACAACTATTCCTACCGGGAAGTCAATCATTCCCTTGCCTTGCTGGTCCTGATCGCCGCCGCCATATCGGCTGCCCCATCGGGCATGGCGTTTTCCCTGGACGCGGTGCGCCGTCGCCGCCGAGGCCTGCCGCCGGCGCCTGCAATGAGCCCGGAGGCGCGTTGGCCGATCCGGATCGGACAATGGCTCTTCGTGATTGCCTATCTGTCGGCGGCGAGCTCCAAACTGGTGCACGGTGGAATCGCCTGGCTGAACGGGGAGACGCTGGCGTACTACTTCATGCAGGATGGCATCCGGTTCCACAGCACCGTCGGACTCGCGCTGGTCGGCTGGCCTCGGTTGGCCCAGCTTCTTTCGATCGGCGCGCTCGGTTTCGAGCTGACGTTCATGGTGGCCGTACTGAAACCGCGGATTACCTGGCTGTATCTCGCGATTGGTGTGGTCATGCACACCACGATCTACGTAGTGCAGCGCGCGCCCTTTTTTCAGTGGCTGGTACTATACGTGGTGTTTATCGAGGCGCTGCGCCAGTTCGGGCCGTTGGCGATTGCGACCCGGCCGGCCGCCGGTGTGCAGCCGGGGCGAGCCGGTGCCGTCGTGCCGGAGTGATGGCGATGATCAGTGCGTCACCAGCGGGCGCTGGCCGTCTGTGAGCTCCGCCAGCCGGACCTTGGCCTCGGTCGCTGCCGGCGTGTCGCCGTACTTCTGCACGACCGCCTCGTAGGCCTGGATCGCCTGATCCTTCTTCCCGGCATCGCGCCACGCGCGGCCCGCCTGGATCAGATAGTCGGCCTTGAGATAGTTGACGTCGGCCAGATCCGACGCCTTCTGGTAGGCGGCCGCCGCCTCGGCCGGCTGGCCTGAATTCTCGAGCGCCACGCCCAGGAGCCCGTTACCCGGCACTTCGAACTCACGGCCGGGGTTGGACTGCAGGAATTCCCGGAGGTTCACCACCGCCAGCTCGTTCTGGTTGTTGATGAGCCGAATCTGGTTGAGGCCAAGCGTCGCTTCCTTGGCCGCATCGGTACCGCGGTAGCTCTGGATGACCTGCTGGAACTGGGTGGCCGCCTGCGGCAACTGCCCCGCTTCCGCCGTCGATCGCGCCTGATCCAGAGCCCGCTCGGAAAATCGCTCCTTCCGGCGACCGCTCATCACCACCACGTAGCCGACGATCAGCAGAATGGCCACTACGCCGCCAGCTATGGTGAGCCGCCGCGGCGTCAGCCAGGCCGGCAGATTCGGCGCGTCAGAAGGAATCGGGGTCGGTTTCGAGGTCGAAGCAGCCACTGTCGTCGTCATGTCTGTTGGGCAAAGGGAGTAAGGATAACCCATAATGATAACCCGACGGCCCCCCAGAGGGGAGCCGGCGGGCACCGGGCGGGTCGGTCGAGCCGGCCGCCCGGGTGGTCAGGGCGTCGCGGCGGGCGCCTGGACCGGAGTACCATCGGGGTTCAGGAGCTGGACGTCTCCGAGAACCTCGCGGACCCCGGCCTCGATCTTGGCCCGGTCACCCACCACGACCCAGACCGCGTGATCGGGGCGGATCAGCGCCTTGGCCTCATCGTTTACCGCGCTCAGATCGAGCTTATTGACCTGGGCCGCGTAGGTGTCGTAGAAGTCGGCCGGAAGCCCGAACTGGACGATTTCGGCCAGTGATCCCCCCACTGCCCCCATCGTTTCCCAGCGGCCGGGCAGCGTCAGCGTCAGATCGGCCTTGGCACGGGCGAGCTCATCCGCAGTAACCGGATGATCGCCAATCACCCCATTCAGCTCCTTGACGACCTCTGCCACCGATTCCTTGGTCTTGTCGGTCTGGACCGGAGCGTACACCAGGAACGGACGCTGGCCCCGGGCATCGCGCACAAAGGTGAACGCACCGTAGGACCAGTGCTTGTCTTCCCGCAGATTCATGTTGATCCGCGACAGGAAGCTTCCTCCCATGACGTCGTTGAGCGCACTGATCGCGATCTCGTGCGGATTCTTCTTGGGAGGCGCCAGCTGGCCCACGAAGATGAGGGACTGCTCGGAGCCGGGGCGATCCAGCAGATACACTTCGCGGTGGCTGGGCGGCTGGACGGCAGCGATGTTCTTGTGGGGCACATCACCGGCCTTCCAGC
>DASSTY010000131.1:0-4604 GCA_035707585.1 Gemmatimonadales bacterium | reverse complement strand
GGTAACCGCACTGGGGCCCTCGGCCTGGCAAGCGGCGAGAACGGAAATAGTGAATGCCAGTCGCAGGCGGGCCAGACGCCGCGCCAGATTGTAGGTGAAAATCATGGGCTAAAGTCGCTGCAAGGCCCAAGCCACCCGCTGCACCGCGGTTATACCAACCAGCACGGCCATGACAATGAACAAACCCGCCAAATGCGCGGGCACAAGGAAAAAGGCGAGATAGAACAGAATTGTCTCGCTCCCGCCGATCAGCCCATCGGGCATGGTGATCGTGGTTTGTTCCCCGCGAATCGTGGCGCCCAGCCCGCGCCGCTCCAGAATCGCCGACAAATACATCCACGACGCCGCATTGACATAGAAACTGGCGAGTAGCCACAGCGCCGGCATGGCAAGCGAGGCCTCGGGCCGGCCGATCACCAGCCCCACCGGCACCGCAGCGTAAATCAGGAAATCGGAAACCTGATCGACGTACCCTCCCAGATCGCTCTGGCGCCGATGCGTCCGCGCCTGAACACCATCGAGTCCGTCGAGCACTCGGCTCAGAATCCAGCAGCCTACCCCCACGCCGTACGCCCGATACGCTCCGGCCGCACCGGCGGCGAGGCCAACCACCAGGCCGGTCGCCGTAATCAGCCCCGGAGCGACCCCGCCCAACTGCCGGGCCACCGGGACCAGCAGGCGATCCTTGACCGGGCGCAGCAGTGGATCCAGCACCTCAGTGCCGCGCCCCTGACCTCGTCCACTCCAGCGCCGGAGCTCGGCGCGGCGCCGGCTCCGGAACATCAGGTCCCTTGATCGTCACCCACAGCACATGATTGAAGCTGTCCTCGTCCGCCACGTCTTCCTGGTGGAAGTCGAGCCGCATCGATTCGCGAGTGGCCGGTCCGTGAGTGGGATTGGTGTCGGTCAGCGCCTGCGCCGGCGTGATCGCCTGATAGGGAGTCAGATCGGGAGTCGTCCGCCAGATATCGCGGAGCGGGCGGCCGTAGAAGTCGAATTGCGAGAGCTGGTCGAGCCCCAGCAGCGACTCGATGGTCGCAAGCACGTCGGTCGTGTTGACGAAGCGATGCACCGTCCCGCCACGCGTCCACGGAGAGATCACCAGCAGCACCGAGCGATGCGAATCCACGTGGTCGCTCCCGTCCTGGGCATCATCTTCTACTACAAACACCGCGGTGGAGCGCCAGAACGGCGAGTGCGAGAGCGCGTCGATTACCCGGCCCAGCGCCAGGTCGTTGTCGGCCATGTAGGCCAGCGGCGTGGGCGCACCGGGATCGGCGCCGCGGGTGTGATCGTTGGGCAGCCGGACGATTTCCAGCGCCGGCATGGCGCCCCGCTGTACATCCTGCTGCAGCACCTGGATCCAGCGATCGGCCCGCGCCTGATCGCGGATGTCGAGATTCCAGCCCGGATAGAGCGAATCGGTGTGACCCCGCAATGCCGACTTTACTCCATGCCAGGTATCGGATCGGGAGTCGTGCTCGGCATATTCGCCGTAATTGCGGTAGGTGATTCCCTTCTGCTTTGCCAGATCCCACAGATAGCCGCTCCCAGGCGATGCAACATCATCTTCATCCGGCACTTCCTTGCCGCGGTTCTCGCCCTCGTAGTCATAGCTGCGGCCGCCGTTGCCGTAGGCGGGGCGAATCGTCTTCTGCAGATAGTCCCCGGCATACGCGGCGGTGGACCAGTTGTGCCCGTCCGCGCTCACTTCGGCATTGACGAAGAAGCGATCGTACAGACCGAACCGCTCGGCCAGGGCATGATGATTGGGAGACACCGGCCGGGGAAAGAAGACCAGCGAACTGTCGCCGTCACCCTGCTTCATGTCGCCCAGGATCTGGTCGTAGGTCCGATTCTCCTTGATGATGTAAATCACGTGCTGAATCGGCGGCAGAGTACCCCGCTCCGCCTGGGTCCACCGATTGGCCCGCTCGACCCGACGCGTCAGATCGGCCAGCTCCGCGCCGCCGGCATCGGCGTGCGGCACCACGCTTACCGTTCCGATGAGCTGACCCAGCGTGTAGCCGGCAGCGTCCTTTCCCGCGAATCCGGGACCTTGCAGATGCCTGGCATTGGAACCGGGCAGCTGCCCGCCCTTGGCATTAGCCACCACGAGTGTGTCGTGACTGACCGCCACCGCGGAGGGATACCACTCCACCGGAATCCGCCCTGCCAGCCGGTCCGAGTCCGCCGTCGTGGCAATACCGGCGGTGCGGGAGGAGAGATCGAACACCGCGATCGCATCGTTATCCCCTTCGGCCGCGAACAGCCGAGTGCCGTCGGGCGAGAGCGTCAGCGCGTCGGGAGTGCTCCCTTCCGACGGGCCGGCGGGCGCCGGGTCGTGCAGAACGGTCACCGGTTGCCGCGTACGCGTGTCCACCACAGCGATCCGATCGGTGCTGGCCGATACCACGAATAACCGGGACCCGTCCCCATTGAGCAGCAGTACCGACGGATGTCTCGGCGCCGCGATGGGCGGCCCGGCCACCAGTCGGCCGTTCACTGGCCGGAAGGTTCGGACCTCAAAACCGCTCCAGACCGAGACGTACACCGTGCCATCCGGCCCGACCGCGACGCCGTACGGATAGCGGCCCGCCGGAAGGCGGTGCACGACCGACCCGGTTCGGACGTCGATTACTGCGAGCGAGTCGGCCAGATTTTCCGCAACGTAGAGTCGAGCGCCGTCGGGCGAGAAGGCCAGGCCGGCGGGGTAGTGGCTGCCCGGTTTGTCCAGCGAATCGGCCGACAGGATAATTGAATCGGCCAGCACCGCGCGGTCGTTGTTCCACGCGTAGCGGTAGATCACGTCGCGATTCCCACCCGAGGCGTAGAGCGAGTGCCCGTCGGGCGCAAAGGCCAGGCCCAGGAAGGCGGCCGGCTGGCGGATTCGCTGCAGCACCTGCCCGGTGGCCGGGCGGGTCACTACGATTCCCTGCTCCCGCCAGCCGTTGAGCAGCAGCACGGCGATGCCGGAATCGTCGGGTGCCAGCGTCATCGCCAGTGGAAAGTCGCCGACCTCGAACGAGCGCCCCGCCGGATCGAGTGTGACGCCGGTAGGCAGCCGGCCGGCTACCGAGGTGAATTCATCATGGGCAGCACTGGGGCTGCCGGCGGGCGCGGGTTGGCAGCCCAGCGCCACCCCCGCAGCGAGGGTCAGATACCACAGAGGAATTCGTGACATACTTTCAAGTATGAAACCAATCAGACAACTCTGCCAGTTGGCGGGACTGGCACTGCTCGCCGGCCTGTCCGCCGGAGGGCGGCTCTGCGCGCAAACGCCTGCCACCGTGGAGGGGACGCTCCGGTCACAATCGGGAACGCCATTGGCCGGCGTCCGCGTGCTGCTCGACTCAGCCGGCCCACCGGCCCAGACCGATGCGTCGGGCCGGTTCACGCTTTCAGTCCCGGCGCACCACTCCGCACGGCTCGACTTCAGCGCGGTTGGTTTCTCGCCCGCCACGTTGGCAGTGCCGGCGCTGGCTCCCGGAGCGGTGCACACGATCGCGATCACCCTGGTGCCGCTCTATCAGCTCGATGCGCTGACGATCACCAGCCGCAAACCGCTTCCTCTCCTCAATACCCGCGACGCTGCCACCGGCGGCACCCTCGAACAGGAAGAGCTCCTCGCGCTGCCAACCGACGCGCGCGATCCGCTCACTCTGGCCTATACCATCCCGGGCATCACCCCCGCCACCGGATTCTTCGGCGACGCACCGCCGCTCTCGATCAACGGTGCCAACTCGCTCTACACCCAGTACACTCTCGACGGACTCGACAACAACGAGGGATTCCTGGGCGGCCCGCGAGTGGAGTTTCCGCTGGGCGCTCTGGCCCGGCTTTCGGTGCTGGCCAACAGTTACGGCGCCGAGCTGGGGCGCAGTTCCAGTGGAGTGGTAGAGGAGACGTCTCGCGCCGGAAGCAACCAGTCGCATGGGGATCTCTTCGGCTACTGGCGCCCCGGTATCCCGCTCGATGCCGAACCGAAGCTGACGCCGCCAGGCACCGACCCTGACGGATTTCGCCGTTTTCAACTGGGCGGTGGCGCCAGCGGCGCGATCGTGCGAGACCACACCTTTTATTCTGTCGCGGCCGAATACAGCAACGAGAACGAAGATCGAATCGGCTCCACCGCGCAGACCCAGTTCATCGGCACCGAGAAGCGCGAGAAAGTGAAGCTGTTCGGGCGGATCGACCAGGGGTGGAGCCCCACCCAGACGACCACGCTGCGAGTGGCGTACAGCAATGTGAACCGCGCCGGCCAGGGGACCGGAGTCGTCACTCCGGAGGCCGACATCACCACTCAGCGGATCGGCTCGCTCACCGCGCTGACCCACCGCAGCGCCTTTGCCGACGGCCGCGCCAGCAACAGCGCCAGCGTGCAGTTCGGCACCTTCCGCTGGAACCTGCCGCCCACCGAGCGCAACCTCGATCAGCCGCAGGTCACCATCGTAGCCCCCGACGGGACGACGGTGGAAGCGGTGGTCGGCTCCAGCAACTTCATCTTCGATGAAACGGAGCATCAGCTTCAGTTGCGCGACGTCATCGAGGCCCAGCTCAGTCCGCATCACACCCTCCGGGCCGGCGCCGATGCCATTCGCGGC
>DASSTY010000130.1:0-13263 GCA_035707585.1 Gemmatimonadales bacterium | reverse complement strand
GCGCGCGGGAGGATTCATCTCCCAGAACCGCGTCGCGCCAGTCGTAGGTGGTTTCGCCGTGGCGAATCCCGACGATCTCGCCGATTCGCGCGGCATCGAGCCCGGTGGGATCGGGAAGCGACGCCAGCTTGTGGAGTTCCGCGTCTACCGTGCCCAGATCGTTGCCGGCGCACTTGAGCAGATGCTCGGCTCCGCCGGGGCCGAAGGTGACGCCGAGCGGCCCCGCCCGATAGGCCAGCCACTTGAGCGCGCGTTCCGGCGGAAGTGGCTGACAGACGACCGAAACCGATCGTTTGGCCAGATCCTTGTCTTCGGCGTCCTCGTTGCTGCCCTGTACCAGAATGAGCACAGTCTCGGGCGCGGGGCGGTCAAGATAGGCCAGCACGGCGGCCCGGGCCCGGGATTTCCGCTTCCACGCTTCGACGTCACGGATGATCACGACCCGCCGATCCGACATCATCGGCAGCGTGGTGCAGAGGGCCTCGATCATTTCGGGATCGAGCTGGCTGGCGCTGCGCTGGTCGAGATTGAAGTCGCGCGCGGCGGGGTCGAGTGCCCGGTCGAGGATCGTCCGGACCGCCTCGTCCTTGAGGATGTCCTCGCTGCCGTGGAGGTAGTAGACAGGAGCGATTTCGCCCTTCTTGAGGGCGCGCATCAGCGCATCGTAGGACTGGGCGGACATCCCGGAAGTTTAGAGGGACGGCTACCCGCTCGCCACCGCCCGCTCGTAGAGCGCCAGGACGTGCGCCCGGGTGAGCATTCCCAGCAGCCGCTGGGTGTTCGGATGCACCACGGGGATCGAACCGGCGCCGCGAACGCCCATCCGGCGGATGGCGACGAGGAGGGAATCCTCCGGGGTGACGGTTTCGGTGGGGCGGGCCACGTCGGCAGCGACCAGGATGTCGAGGAGATTGGCCTGATCCTTGGCGATGCGGCCGAGGTCGACCGTCGTAATGAGGCCCACCAGCCGCCGCTCCTCGTCTACCACCGGCAGATCCATGTAGTCGGAACGGGTCAGCTGATCGAGCAGGATGCTGACCGGAACGCCCTCGTCCACGGCACTGGCGGTGGGGTCGTAGGCGTCGGCCACCTTGAGGCCGGTGAGGACATCGCGGTCGGAGCCCTGCTCCAGATTCTCGCCTCGCCGGCGCAGCCAACCGCTGTACAGATTGTCCTTCTCCATCCAGCGGGCCACGATGAACGCCGTCACGGTGGTGAGCATCAGGGGCACGATGATGGCGTAATCGTTGGTCATCTCGAACACCAGCAGAATGCCGGTGATCGGTGCGCCCGTTGCGCCGGCTACCAGCGCTCCCATGCCGACCAGCGCATAGGCCTCGGGGTGGAGGCCCAGGTGCGGAAAGAGCGAGGCGAGCGCCGCGCCGAAAGCGCCGCCGGCGGTTGCACCGACGTAGAGCGATGGAGTGAAGAGCCCGCCCGACCCGCCGGTATTGAGGGTGAGCGAGGTCGCCACGATGCTGCCGAGCGAGAGGAGCGCCAGCGTGCTCCAGGGGAGGCGCCCGAACAGCTCGATGTGCATGGCGAAGTGCCCGTATCCCACCAGCAATCCGTGCGACAGCACCACCAGGCCGCCGACGGTGAGCCCGCCCAGCCAGGGGAGGAGCCAGTCGGGCCAGGTGAGCTTCTTCACCCCGCTTTCGATGCCGAAATAGACCCGGATGAACAGCACCGATATCAGACCGGTGACCACTCCGAGCAGGGGGTAGAAGAGGAAGACTTCGCGCTTGAGGGTGAAGCCGTACTCGATCGGGACGGGGAAAGCGGGGTTGTTGCCGAAGAAGCTGTGGGAGACCACAGCAGCGAGGACGCTCGCCACCACCACCGGTGGAAACGATCCGATGGCGAACGAGCCGAGGATCTCCTCCAGCGCGAAGAACGCCCCGGCGAGCGGGGCGTTGAAGGCGGCAGAGATTCCGGCGGCGGCGCCGGCGCCGACCAGCACCCGGACCCGCTGAGGATCGAAATGAAAGAGCCGGCCCAGGAACGAGCCGACCGCGGCGCCCAGGACGGCAACCGGTCCTTCACTGCCGGCACTGGCGCCGCTGCCCAGCGTGACGGCGCTGGCGGCCGAGCGGGCGATGGCGGGCCGGGCGGGGAGATCGCCGCCGCGCCGCGCCACCGCGAGCTGGACGTCGGGCACATTGAGCCCATCGTGTCCGCGGCCGAGCCGGCGCATGATCCACCAGGCGGTGGCGAGGCCGGCCGCGGTAAGGAGCGGACGATAGGCCAGCAGGCCCATCCTGGACAGATAGGTGCCGGTCCAGAGGAAAAGGAGATCGTAGGCGATGTCGATCGCCTTGTAGAACACCACCACGCCCAGAGCGGCCGCCGAGCCGATGACCACGGCGAAGCCGAGGAGGATGGTGTTTTCGCTAAGATCGAGCCGATTGAACCAGTCGGCGAAGGCGTCCCAGATGTCTTCGGCGCCGACCAGGGCGCGCCGGGCCGCCAGCCGGGTCGCGCGGCGGGTGCGAACCAGCGACCGGATCGGGCGCAGCGAGGGTCCGGAGGACGGCATGCGTCCCAATCTAACCCACTCGCGACAGGGCTTCGGCCGTCTGGCAGCGAGCCGGCCGGCGCCCTATTTTGCCGGGGAAACCATCGCGCGCCATCTCAGCGGAAGGAGACCCTGTCATGCAGCAGATCAAGGGTGCTGTCCTCAAGTCCCGTCTCGCATTTGCCGAGGAGCATTTCGGACGCGATGGAGTGAAACGGATGCTGGCCTCACTTCCGCCTGATGACCAGCGGGCATTGCGGCTGGTTTTCACCGCCAATTGGTACCCTTTCGAACTGGGCAAGCGGCTGGACGATGCCATTGTGCAGGTGCTGGGAGAAGGCCGCCCCGACTATTTCGAGCGGCTGGGCGAGGCCTCGGCCCAGAAGAATCTCACCAGTCTGCACGATGGCTATCTCACCAGCGATCCGCACAGCTTTCTCGAAAAGGCGCCGGCGATTTACCGACTGTATTACGAAACCGGGCACCGCGAGTACACCCGGGTTGGCGAACGAGAGGGAGTTCTTACCACCTATGACGCCGAGACGTTCAGCGCACCCGATTGCATGACGGTGGTGGGCTGGTATCGCCGCGCGCTTCAGCTCTGCGGTGCCCAGGGTATCCAGATTACCGAAGAAGAATGTCGCGCCAACGGCGGCAAGGTCTGCCGTTATCGGATTCGCTGGAGCTGACTGCGCCCACTCAGTGCCGTCTGAAAGCCTCCACGTAGAGGAGTGTCGCCAGGGTCTTCCCGTCCACGATTTCGCCTCGCTGTACCATGCGCATGACCTCCGACCATCGAAGCTGGTGAAGCTCCAGAAATTCGTCCGCCTCCCGGTGGTCGCTCCCGGCCGATAATTCAAAAGCCGCAAAGAGATGGATCCGCTCGTCGGTAAATCCCGGCGTGGTGTAGATCGTGAGCAGCTGCTGAATGCGCCCCGCGCTGTAGCCGGTCTCTTCGGCCAACTCTCGACGGGCGCAGGTCTCGGGCGCTTCACCAGGATCGAGGCGGCCGGCGGGGATTTCCCAGATATATCCGTCGGCCGCGTGGCGGAACTGGCGAATCAGCACGACCAGCGGATCGGCGGCATCGAGCGGGTGAATCATCGGCAGTACGGCGGCTGCACCGGGGTGCCGAACCATCTCCAGCTGGCCCACCGAGCCATCGGGAAACCTGACGGTGTCGAGATCGAGATTGAGCACGCGGCCGGTGTAGATGCGGGCGTGGGGGCTGGGATGCGGGTCGGGAGATGCAGGTCGTGGGTCGTGGGTCATGGGTCATGGGTCGTGGGTCGTGGGTCGTGAGTCGTGGGTCGTGAGTCGAGAGACGGGGGGTCGTGGGGCATGCGTTGGGATGATACCGGCGGGTGAAATTGGATGATGGAGCGCGGCGGCTGTCGGTGCAGGTTGGGCGCGTCCTTTTCATTGGAGTGCGCTGTGACAGTCGCCTCGCTGCCGGCGGCCCAGTCGGCCGATCCGGCCCTTACCGCCCGGTCCGAAGCTGGTCCGCCGGTCATTTCGTTCATTACCCTGCGCACCGCGGGCCGGGCCTGCCTTTTCGGCGAGGTGGTGCAGGGAAACATGCGGCTCAGTGAACTGGGCTGCCTGGTCCGGGCCGAATGGCTCCGGCTCGGCTTTGGCCGGCCCGGCGTCCGGCTGCATGAGTTCGTCATCATGCCCAATCACTTTCATGCCCTGGTCGAACTCACTCCGCAGCCGGCGCTGCCCCACAGCCTGGGCGCACTGGTGGCCGGGTTCAAGGCCGGTTGCGCGGTGCAAATCAATCATCGGCGGCAAACACCGGGTGGCGCTGTGTGGCAGCGCAATTACGACGAACGAATCATCCGCGACAGCGAAATGCTGCTGGCGGTCCGCCGGCACATCGAGGAAAACCCCCGCCGGTGGTGGGACCGCCAGCTCAGAAATCTCAGATCAACGCGAGCCGCCCGCTGATGCCGGGTTGCCGTGCACGTCGCGCAGCTCGATCGGCCCCAGGTGGAGCGCCTCGATCCCGGGGCGAATCTTCGCAACGTCGCCTACCACCACCACCGCCAGGTGGTCGGGCTGCAGGTACTGCTGGGCCGCGCGCTGCACCTGCTCGCGGGTCACCGCCATGATCCGGTTGGTGTAGTCGTTGTAATAGTTCAGCGGCAGGCCAAACTGGAGCAGATCCGCGATCTGGCCGGCCATTTCACTGGTGGTTTCGAATTCGCTGCCCAGCCCAAGCGCAATGTACGATTTTGCCCGGGTCAGTTCAGTGGGAGTGACCGCCGAATCGCGGATCCGGCGGAATTCCCGGAACAGCTCCACCAGCGAGCTATCGGTTACGTCGGTGCGAACGGCAGAAGACGCCACCCACGGCCCCGGCAGCGGGCGGTAGGAAAATCCGGAGCCGGCGCCATAGCTGTATCCGTGGGTTTCCCGGAGATTCTGATTGATCCGGGATGAAAACGAACCGCCCAGTATCGTGTTCATCACCTCGATCGCGTAATAATCGGGGCTCAGGCGCGACACTCCAGGCGCGCCGATCAGAATTACCGACTGGGCCGCGCCGGGCTTATCCACCAGATAGACAGTCGTGTTGCCGTGCCACGGCGCCGGCAGGGAGCTGGCCGAGGGCGCAGCCGGTTCGGCCGGGCCAGCCGGTGCTCGCCACTGCCCAAACACCCGCTGCGCCGCGCCGCGCGCCTGGGCCAGCGTAATGTCTCCGGTCACGATCAGCTCGGCGTGGTCGGGCCGGAAGGTGCGCTGGTAGAACTGACGCACCATGGCGCTGTCGAGCTTGACGGTCGAGGCAGAGTCGCCGCCCAGGCTCACGTGGTACGGGTGCCCTGCGGGGTAAAGCAGTGCGTCGGATACGACGCGCGCCACGGCGGCGGGCTGGGCCTGCGCCTGGAGGATTCCAGCCAGCCGGAGATTGCGCTGGCGCTCTACATCGGCGCTGTGGAAGTTGGGATCCAGCGCCACCGATTTCAGAAGATCGAGCGCCGGCGCCATGGTGCGGGTCGGCACCTTGAGGCTGATGCTGATGTCGTCCCAGTCGGCGCCGGTCCGCAGCGACGCGCCGAGGTATTCCGCCTGCGCCGCGATGCCGAAGGCGTCGAGAGTGTCGGCCCCTTCGTCCAGCATGTTGGCGGTAAACGAAGCGAGCCCCGCAACCGAATCGTCCAGGCGCCCTCCGCCGTCAACCGAAAGAACCCACTGCACCAGTGGCACTTCGTGCATCTCCACCACGTACAGGCGGATTCCGTTGGCCAGTGTGTCGGTCTGCACCGGCGGAAGGTGTAGCTGCGGCGGCGGGCCGAGTTCGGGCGGCTTGGTGGGGTCGATCTTCCCGGGCTGTTGCGCGCCGGCCGCCGGTGCGCTCAGTACCACCGCACCCAGCAGGGCGACAGAAAGACGGCGAATCATGGCGTCACCTCCTTCCGGCCCTGCGGCACGATGCGGAGATACACCCGGTGGGCGGTGAGATACTTCCGCGCCACCCGCTGCACGTCGCTCGCGGTGACGGCGTCGTACCGGGCCAGATCCTTCTGGAAGTAGTCGGGCTGCCCGGTAAGGTAGTAGTAGCGGTTGAGTTGATCGGCTACTTCGGCTACCCGCTCCAGCGAATTGAGGAACGAAGCCGCCACCGAGTTGCGGGCCTGCTCCAGCTCGCGGGGAGTGGGGCCCGATGCTACCAGCGCGGTAATCACTGAATCCACCGCGTGCTGGATTTCATCGAGCGAATGTCCCGGCCGGGCGGTGGCCACAATCGTAAAGGCACCGTCGAGATGCCGGCTGTCCTGGCGGGCAAAGACGTTGGCTGCGACCTGCTGTTCGTACACCAGACTGCGGGTGAGCCGGCTGTTCTTGGCGCCGGTCAGGATATAGGCCAGGAGATCGAGCGCGGCATCGTCAGGTGAGTAGGCCTTGACCGAGTGCCACTCGTTGTAGAGCCGGGGGAGCTCGACCCGGTCTTCCAGAGTGAGCGAAGTGTCGCGCGCCAGCTGGAACGCCGGCACCGCCGGGCGGGTCACCGGCTTGCCGGCGGGAATCCCGCCGAAATATCCCTCGACCAGCCGCTTCACTTCCGGTGTGCTCACATCGCCCGCCACCACCAGCGTCGTGTTGTTGGGCGCGTAATATTTCCGGAAAAAGTTCTTGACGTCTTCCAGCGATGCCGCGGTGAGGTCGGCCATCGAGCCGATGGTCGGGTGATGATACGGGTGTCCCACCGGATACAGCATCTCCGTCAGCTTGAGCGACGCCATTCCGTACGGCTGGTTTTCATAACTCTGCCGGCGCTCGTTTTTCACCACATCGCGCTGGAGATCGACCTTGGCGGAATCCATCGTCTGGAGGAAGTATCCGGTCCGGTCGGCTTCCAGCCAGAGCATCAGCGGCAAGGCGCTGGAGGGGCCGTTCTCGTAGTAGTTGGTGGCGTCGGTCCAGGTGGAGGCGTTATTGTCGCCGCCGGCCGCCTCGAGCAGTCGATCGAACATCGGATAGGGCGCGTGCAGCGAGCCCATGAACATCAGATGCTCGTAGAGGTGGGCCAGGCCGGTCCGGCCGGGTGCTTCGTCGCCCGAACCGACATGCCGCCAGGTGTTGACGCTGACGATCGGCACCGAGTGATCCTCGTGCACGATCAGGGTGAGTCCGTTCCTGAGCGTGTCGATGCTGTAGGGAACGTGGAGCTGCTGCGCCCGAACCGGCGCGGCGGCGGCTCCGAGCGCAAGCAGCGCCCCAAGTCCCAGTGCAGCATGCAGCCGCAAACGTGATGAGGTTGCCATGGAAAGAGTGGTTGAAGGGTAAACCGACGCTAACGGAACCAGGCCCAGCTCAACACCCATGCCACCGGAACCTTGAACGCCTCGCGGAAGAGATAACCGGTTTCGGTGTTCGGGTTGTCGGATATCGGACTCGTGCTCGTGGGTGAAGTATACGCCGTCAATTGGGTGCGGCGGGCTTCAAACTTGAGCCGCGCCATGTGGAACGGGTCGCTCACCAGAATCACCCGGTCGAGCCCGCGCTGCAGGAGCCAGTCTGCCACCGCGGTCATCGATGCCTGAGTGGAATGCCCCTCCGGAATCGACACAACTGCATCCGCCGGGACGTGCTTGGAAACGAGATAATCTCGGCTGACGCCGGCTTCGCTGAAGCGATCGCCTTTGCCGATGCCGCCCGTCACCAGAATCTTCGGCGCCAGCCGGTCGGTGTACAGCTCCAGCGCGTGATCGAGCCGGGCCTTGAGGACCGGCGACGGCCGCCCGTTGTACTGGGCCGCGCCGAGCACCACAATCGCGTCGGCCGGGTGGCGCTGATCACGCTGGCTCAGCACCAGCACCAGAATGAGTGACGCAGTGTAGGCCAGGAACCCCGCTACCAGGAGAACGATCAGACCCCGCGCCAGGCAGCCAAAACGGGTGATCACAGGTCGAACGATTCCCCCAGCTTTGGCAGCGTAACCTTGGGCACGCCCTCTTCCTTCAGAATTTTGGCCAGACCTTCGGCCCCCTCGATTTCTCCGTGCACCACGAAGGCGCGGCGGATCGGGCCGCCCAGCTTCCGGATCCAGGCGCGGAGCTCGTCTTCATCGGCGTGGCCCGAGTAGCCGCCGATGCTTTCGACCTGGGCGCGCACTTCGAAGGGGTCGCCAAAGATCCGGACCTCCTTCTGCCCCTCCTGCAGCCGCCGGCCCAGGGTGTGAATCGCCTGGTATCCCACGAACAGCACTGTATTGCGGTGATCGCCGATGTTGTTCCGCAGGTGATGAAGAATCCGGCCGTTCTCCGCCATTCCCGACGCCGAAATGATGACCGCCGGCCCCTTGAGTTGGTTGAGCGCCTTGGATTCGTCCACGCTCCTGGTGTAGTGCACCAGCGGGAAATCAAAGAGCTGAACGCCATCGGCCACCAGCGGTTCGTGGCGGTCGAACACTTCGGGGTGCATCCGGAACACGTCGGTGACGTCGACCGCGAGCGGGCTGTCGATGTAGATCGGGATCTGCGGAATCCGGTTTGCCCGATAGAGCTGGTGCAGGGCGTACACCAGTTCCTGAGTGCGGCCCACGGCAAAGCAGGGGATGATCACCTTGCCGCCGCGCTGCGCCGTTTCGCGAACGACTTCGCCGAGTCGTTCCTTGGAGCCTTCGACCGACTCATGTTTCCGGTTGCCGTACGTGGATTCCATGATCAGAGTGTCGATCGGCCCGGTTGGCGGATCGGGATCGCGAATGATCGGCAATCCGCTCCGGCCGATGTCTCCCGAGAAAACCAGCCGATGGCCCTTGCCCTCACTCACCCGGAGATCGACCGAAGCGGAGCCGAGGATGTGGCCCGCGTCGTAGTACTCGAGGGTGAGCATCTTGCGCAGGTGGAGCGGGCGGCGGTACGGCAGCCCCACCATCAGCTTCTGCACCGCCACCGCGTCTTCGGTGGTGTAGAGCGGCTCGGCTTCCGGCCCGGCCTTCTTGTGGCGCTGCAGGTATTCAAAATCCGATTCCTGAATGTGCGCCGAATCCATCAGCATCACCGCGCAGAGATCGCGGGTTGCCGGAGTGGCGTAGATCGGACCGTGAAATCCTTCCTTGACCAGGAGCGGGAGGCGTCCGGTGTGATCGATGTGGGCGTGACTCACCACCACGGCGTCGAGCCGGCGCGGGTCGAACGGAAGCTCGGCATTGAGTTCACGGGCTTCCGATCGTTTGCCCTGGAAGAGGCCGGCATCGAGGAGGAACCGTCCGCCGGCAGCCTCGAGCATGTGCATCGAGCCGGTGACCTGCCCGCCGGCGGCGCCGTAGAAGGTGAGTCGGATATCGCTCATGAGACCCCGAGTGGAGGGTTGGAGAATCGGTCAGCGGGTGCCGAACAGCCGGTCGCCGGCGTCGCCCAGTCCCGGAAGAATGTAGCCGTGCTCGTTGAGCTCGCGGTCGAGCGCGCCGCTGAAAACCGGCACGTCTGGGTGCGCCTCCAGCATGCGCTGCACGCCTTCCGGCGCCGCCACCAGCGACAGGAAGCGGATGCTCCGGGCGCCGGCTCGCTTGAGCGCGGTCACCGCCGCCACGGCCGAGCCGCCGGTGGCAAGCATCGGGTCGAGCACGAAGAAGTCGCGCTCCGGTTCGAGCGCCGGAATCTTGAAATAGTAGTCGACCGGCTGGAGGGTGTCGTGGTCGCGGTAGAGTCCGATATGCCCCACCCGGGCCGAAGGGATCAGCTGCGCGATGCCTTCGACCATACCGAGCCCGGCGCGGAGGATCGGCACCAGGGTGAGCTTTTTGCCGGCCATCTGCTGGCCGGTGGTGTGTTCCAGCGGGGTATCGATTTCGACGGGTTCGGTGGGGAGATCCTTGGTGACTTCGTAGGCCATCAGCATGGCGATTTCGTTGACCAGCTGCTTGAAGTCGCGGGTGCTGGTGTCCCGGTTCCGGAGCAGCGTCACCTTGTGCTGAATCAGCGGGTGGGTCAGCACCGTGAGATTCGGGAAATCGCTGGGCGAGGGCATCAGCTAAGTATAAGCGGAACCGCCCCGCGCGCGATTGGTACCGCCGTCCGACTCCTGGACGTGCAGAATGGGCTGCTGGAATATGGTTCACGCGGAGACGCGGAGAGCGCGGAGGAAGTGCTTTTGTGGGAGCTGGACGAAGTCACCGGATCGGTCGTCGACTCGGCCCTGATCATCCACCGGGAGCTGGGGCCGGGGCTGCTGGAATCGGTGTACGAGGCGATCCTGGCGGAGCTTCTGACCCGGCGCGGCCTCGGCGTCGAACGTCAGAAAGGCATCCGGTTCGTGTTCGAGGGGATCACTTTTGAGGAGGGGTTCCGGGCGGATCTGATAGTAGAAGGTCGGGTAATTGTGGAGGTCAAATCACTCGAAAAGCTCGCTCCGGTGCACCCAAAACAGCTCCTCACCTACCTGCGGCTGATGAATCTCCCAGTTGGGCTATTAATCAACTTCGGCGCCCCCACCCTGAAGGCCGGACTGCGCCGAGTGGTCAATCACCTGAGTCCTCAGCAATCTCCGGCGCTACGGATAAACCGTGGCGCTGCCCACACGACCGATCCGTTCTCCGCGGCCTCCGCGTCTCCGCGTGAGCCCTAGCCCCGGCAATCCAGAGCTCCGCTCCGGTCACGGTTTGACACGGAGGGGGACCCAGTAGCGGGTGCGGTCCCAGGCGAATTCGAGGGTGGCCTGGTCGTTGTTGACGGGAAGGGTGATCGTAAACTGCTCCACCGGGTCGGCCAGGAGGGTGCGGTGGAGGGGGATCCGGATCAGATCCTGGGTGGAATCGTACTCGGTGCCCCACTGGCCAGTCTGGCGGTTGACGATCAGCAGGGTGCGCTCCGGCGAGGGGAGGGTCCAGAGAGTGTACTTGCCGGCCGGCACGGTGCTGTCGCCGATCACCAGATCCTTGCTGGTGGAGAACTGGGTGGCGGCGTTGGCGCCGGTGCGCCACACCTCGCCCCAGGGGACGATGCCGCCGAAAATCTTCCGGCCGCGAACCGAGGGGCGGCCGTAATCCACCAGCAGTTCGGCCTTGGCCACGGTTGCCGTGGTGGTGTCGCGCGGGGAGAGCTGGCCCAGCGCCTGGCCGGTCTTATCGCGCGAGGCAAACTGCCGCGCCAGTGTGGCGATGTTCACGTCGGCCACCCGCTCCACCTTCACCTTGTCGGTGGTGAGCTGGCCGTCGAGACTCACAAACCGGCCGTCTTTCACCTGGGCGATCAGCGGATAACCGAACATCCCGATCGACACCGAATCGCCGCCCAGCCGCATCAGCCAGCTCTCCATCGGCCGGGGATTCCCGGGGACGATCAGGTCGATCGGAAGACTGTCGCCCGCGGTGAGCCGGGTGAGATACGGCTGGTAGAGGGCGTAGCCGTAGAAATCCAGCACCGGGACGGCGGTTCTGGTGGTGGCGAATCGAACGGTGCGGGAGCTGTCGCGCTGCTGGACGATTTGGGTGGCGGAATCGCCCAGCATGATGAGGGTGACGGTCGCGAGCGGCCTGGGCGAGCTGTCGAGCGGCGCGCGGACGCTGGCGTCCAGCCGGACGATCCCGCCGTCGGGGCCGAGCATGGCGGTGTACTGGGTGACGCGGGTGCGGGGGACCCGCTCGATCAGCTCGCCGCGGATGGTGCCGGAGTCGCGGGTAAACCGCTCCACCGCAACGGTATCCTGCCCCAGCCGAGTGATGAACGCCCCCTGTTCGGCCGATTGGGCGGCGAGCGGGGCGGCCACGGCGGACAACAGAAGCGGGGTAATGAGGCGGCGCAGCATACGGTCTCCTGGGGTCCTTGGATTTGCCGGGGTGTCGGCCTATATTTTCGGCCCTTCGGCCAGGTAGCTCAGTTGGTAGAGCAGCGGACTGAAAATCCGCGTGTCGACGGTTCGATTCCGCCCCTGGCCATTCTTAAGTCTCCGAACACCTAAGCCATCGGCCTGCGGCTCGATTCCGCCCCTGGCCATTCTTAAATCTCCGAACACCTAAGCCATCGGCCTGCGGCTCGATTCCGCCCCTGGCCATTTCACAACTTCCAGCTCGGCCCCAGGATCCAGAACAGGAGCCCGACCGCGGCCAGGACAGCCAGCGCCATGCCGAGCCCCGTGGCGGCGGCCTTGGCCAGGCGGAGCGCCGGGCGATGATCGGTATCGGCGGCGTGGGCCAGCAGCCCCCAGAGCGCGATCATCATCAGCGAGCCGGCGGCGGAGGCAAAGGGCCACCGCTCGATCCCCGTCACCGCGACTACCACAATTACGGCGGCGCCGGCCAGCAGGATTCCTTCCAGCTGGCGCCGGGAAGCGTGCCCGGCCCAGCGGGTCACCGCGGCGTAAAGCGACTCGGAGCTGTCAGTCGGCGGAAGCGGAGCGGCGATCATGAAGACCTCCCAGCGCCAGCAGGATGATCAATCCCAGTTCGACCGCGGCATCGGCCAGGTAGATCGGGCTGATTCGCCCGGCCAAAGCGTAGATCAGGTCCACAATGAGAAACGCTGCGGCCGACCCGAACGCCAGTACCAGCACCGCTGCGCTCAGTTCCTGGCGCAGTACCGCAGTGAGCAGCGCGGCTCCCACCGCAACGATCAGCAAGCCTACCATCCGCACCAGCCAATCGTCCACCTTGGGGCCGGTTACCGCCTCGAAAAGCCGCATGCTGAGCCACGGCCAGGCGCCGGTCACCAGATAATAGAGACTCTGCGCGCCGATGACCCAGCACAACCAACGCGACATTTTCACGGCGACCGCTACTCCACCGTAAAATCCTGCTGCATCCCGTGCGCAAAGTGGGGCTTGCCGTCCTTCGCGTCGGGGGTGAAGCAGAAGAGTCCGTAATGGCCCGGGGTGAAATCGCGGGTGATCACCACCGTGTCGCCCGGCTCCATGGTGGTGACACCGCCGTAGGAATCGCCCGGCGCCGGCTTGCCGGCGGGATTGTGTGCCCAGTCGAGAAAGGCCCTGGCGTCGCTACCCTGATGGTACCGGATGATCACGATCATGTGCGGCTGCGGGCCGACGTTGGTTACGGCGATTACGTGATGGCCGGCCGTCACCGGGTGTGAGAAGGCAAACTTGTAATCGGCCAATGTCACGGTGAGGTCGGCCTTGGGAAGCGCGCCGTTGCGGGCGGGGGCTGTCACGGTGAATGCCTTCATCATGCCTTTGGTATAGTGCGGCGCCGGATCGGGTCCCGGCATCTCACAGAACGCCAGATAGTTGCCCGGCGCGAGTACCAGCGTCTCCACCTGTTCAGCGCCACTCCTGATGCC
>DASSTY010000129.1:0-5661 GCA_035707585.1 Gemmatimonadales bacterium | reverse complement strand
ACGCTGCCGGCCAGGAGCTCCGCCGCCTCTTCCGGGCCCAGGCGGCCGGGGCCGGCGCCAATCAGCGGAGACGCCACCCGGGTGAGCCGCCACTCCATCGCCCGGTGCCAGGCCGACGCCAGCGCCCGCCTGATCGTCGCCAGGTCGGTGGACTGCTCGGCGCTCTGAATCACCACGTGGAGCACGAACTGGGCGGTAAGATCACCGCCGCCGGTGACCACCGCCGCGCCCAGATCCAGCGGCGAGGCGACCCGCCGCTGGTCGGCGAATCGCGGCCCGGCCTGCTGATCCAGCCGGCTACTGGCAGTGGTGACCGGCGCCAGCCATTCGTCGGCGGGGCGAATCACCGCATCCACGGCAAGAAACGCCAGATCGTCCACCACGACGTCAATCACGGGCGGCGTGGGTTCGGGGCATGAAAAGACTCCACAATGACCGGGAGAATGCGGCGGAACGCCGTGCCGTATGCTAGACAGGCGCCCGAAAAACCGGAAGCACTGGCAAGCGGAGTGCCGCAGTTGAAGCCGGCGGGGGCTTCGGGTAGCTTTCGGGGCTATGTCTCGGGAATCCCTGGTGGTGCGCGGCGCGCGCGAACACAACCTCAAGAACATCTCGGTTACGATCCCCCGTAACCAGCTCACCGTCATCACCGGGCTGTCCGGTTCGGGCAAGAGCTCCCTGGCGTTCGACACCATCTACGCCGAAGGCCAGCGGCGCTACGTGGAGTCCCTCTCCGCCTACGCCCGCCAGTTCCTCGGCCTGATGGAAAAGCCCGATGTCGACGCCATCGAAGGGCTCTCGCCGGCCATTTCAATCGAGCAGAAGAGTACCGGTCAGAATCCCCGCTCCACCGTCGGCACGGTCACCGAAATCTACGATTACCTCCGCCTCCTCTGGGCGCGGGTCGGCGTGCCGCACTGCCCCAACTGCGGTACCCCGGTTTCTCGGCAGAGTGCATCGCAGATAACCGACGCGGTGCTGGGATGGCCCGAAGGAACCCGGATCGAGGTGATGGCGCCTCTGGTGCGCGGCCGCAAGGGCGAATTCAAGGACCTCTTCGAAGACATCCGCAAGCGCGGCTTCGTGCGGGCGCGGGTGGACGGCACCGTGTACGACCTGAATGATGTCCCCACCCTCAATCGCCGGCAGAATCACGACATCGCCGTGGTGGTAGATCGTCTCGTGGTCCGTGAATCCGATCGCACCCGCCTGGCCGATTCGATCGAGACGGCGTTGAAGACCGGCGACGGGGTCGTTGAAGTGGTGAGGCAGACGGACGGACGGACAGACGGACAGACGGACAGTAGACGGGAAGACGGGAAGACGGGAAGACGGGAGGCGCGATCCGGCAGTCCGTCCCTCCCACAGTCCGCCAGTCCGTCCGTCCGTCAGTCCGTCTTATTCAGCGAACGCTTTGCCTGCCCCAGCTGCGGCATTTCGCTGCCGGAGCTGGAGCCGCGGCAGTTTTCGTTCAACTCGCCCTTTGGCGTCTGCCCCGACTGTCACGGGCTCGGTACCCGCCGCGAGGTCAACGCCGAGCTGGTGCTGGGCGACCCCAGCATTTCGATCCTCGAAGGCGTGGTGCTCCCGTGGGGCGAACCGAACGGATACCTGCGCAAGGTGGTGCTGCCCACTCTCGCCAAGGCGCTCAAGTTCGATCTCAATGCGCCGTGGGGTGAGCTCTCGCCGTCAGTGCAGCACGCACTGCTCTACGGTGCGCCGGGGACGATCCGGTTCGCCACCCAGGGGAGCCGCCGCGGCGAATACGAAACCGAGTGGGAAGGGGTGCTCCGCAACGTCGAACGGCGCTACCGCGAAGCCGGGAGCGACAGCGTGCGGCAGTCGCTGGAAGAGTTCATGGTGGAGCAGCCCTGCCAGACCTGCGGCGGGCGGCGGCTCAAGCCGGAAAGTCTCTCGGTGCTGGTCGAAGGCGTCAGTATCGGCGATGTCGTCACGCTTCCGGTAGACCGTGCCCTGGAATTTTTCCGGAAGCTGCCGATCCGCGCACCGGGCAAACCAGGTCTCGATCCGGAAATCGCCGGCCCGATTCTCAAGGAAGTAGGTGACCGGCTGGGATTTCTCTGCGATGTGGGACTGGAGTATCTCACCCTGGGACGCGCCGCCACCACGCTCTCGGGCGGCGAGATGCAGCGGATCCGTCTCGCCACCCAGATCGGCAGCCGGCTGGTGGGGGTGCTGTACATCCTGGACGAACCCAGCATCGGCCTTCACCAGCGCGACAACGAACGGCTGCTCGGCACCCTCAAGGGGCTCCGCGATCTGGGCAACACCGTGATCGTGGTGGAGCACGACGAAGAAACCATTCGCGCCGCCGATCATGTGATCGACCTGGGCCCGCGCGCGGGGCGGCTCGGCGGAGAAGTCGTCGCCGAAGGCAGCGTCTCCGAGATACTGCAGCACCGCGATTCCCTGACCGCTCGCTATCTCCGCGGCGAACTGCGGATTCCGGTGCCGGCGGGGCGCCGCAGCCGCGATCTCGATCGCCAGCTCCGAATCGTCGGCGCGCGAGAGAACAACCTGCGCAACCTCGATGTCGAGATTCCGCTCGGTCTGTTCGTGGCGGTCACCGGAGTATCGGGTTCCGGCAAGTCCACGCTGGTGAGCGATATTCTCTACCGCACGCTGGCGCGGCACTTCTATCGGACCAAGGTGATTCCCGGCGCCCACACCCGGATCAAAGGGCTCCACCTGATCGACAAGGTGATCGACATCGATCAGAGCCCGATCGGGCGCACGCCACGCTCCAACCCCGCGACGTACACCGGGCTTTTCACGCCGATTCGGGAGCTGTTTACCCATCTTCCCGAAGCCAGGATGCGGGGCTACGGGCCGGGCCGGTTTTCGTTCAACGTAAAGGGCGGCCGCTGCGAAGCGTGCCAGGGAGACGGGCTCGTCAAGATCGAAATGCATTTCCTCCCCGACGTGTACGTGCCGTGCGAGGTGTGCAAGGGACGGCGGTACAATCGCGAAACGCTGGAAGTGCGGTACAAGGGCCGCAGCATCGCCGACGTGCTCGATCTGACGGTGGCCGACGCGCTCGAATTCTTCGGAACCCAGCGGCGCATCGCCGACCGGCTGGAACTGCTCAACGACGTGGGGCTCGGCTACATCCATCTGGGCCAGGCCGCGACCACGCTTTCGGGCGGCGAAGCCCAGCGGGTCAAACTCGCTACCGAGCTGGCTCGGCGCGATACCGGCCGCACCCTGTACATCCTCGACGAGCCGACCACCGGTCTTCATTTCGAAGATGTGCGGCTGCTGCTCGAAGTGCTCCATCGTCTGGTCGACAAGGGCAACAGCGTGGTGGTGATCGAGCACAATCTCGACGTGCTCAAGACGGCCGACTGGCTGATCGATCTGGGCCCGGAAGGCGGGGAAGCCGGCGGGCGGATCGTGGCACAGGGCACGCCCGAGGAAGTGGCCGCGGTCAATGCCAGCCATACCGGCCAGTTTTTGCGGCGAATTCTCGGGGGTGCTGCCGCAATTAAATGATGACACAGTCCCCCGGCGCAGGCGTTATACTGGCCAATGCGAAAGCTGGCACCCTGCTTGCTGGGTCGAACCAGGCCAAAATGCTTGACGCGGTCCGGACCCCGTACAATCTTGAGGACATGCCAATGCGCTACCGGGAAGACCGGACCACGCAGGCCGCTGCGTACCTCCTGCAGCTTCGTGGCGGTACTATGTCGTACATGAAGCTGATCAAACTCCTGTATCTTGCCGATCGGAAAGCGCTCGCCGATCTCGGTCGGCCCATCACATTTGACAGCTATGTTGCAATGGCGCGTGGTCCGGTGCTGAGTTGCACTCTCGACCGAATTACTGGGGACCCCAACCCCACATCGCCCACGTACTGGCGTCGCTATATCTCAGCGCCGACGCCCGGCTACGAGGTGCGCTTGGATCGGTTGCCGGAGCCGGCCGATCTCTCCGCAGCAGATCAGGCCATTCTGGATTCGGTTTTTGCCGAGTTTGGCCACCTCTCGCGCTGGGATGTAGTTGCCCATACCCATACGCTTCCTGAATGGCGGGATCCGGGCACGTCGTGCGCCCCCATTCAGCTCAGGGAGATTCTGATAGTTCTGGGGTTCAATGAAGAAGAGGTGCACGCGATCATCGGCGACCTCGAAGCCGAGTCGTTGGCCGACGCTACTCTTGCGTAGCGGCCAGTGCAATTCGTTCGCGCGGGGGCCGCTTTCCTCTTCGTTGACCCGCGCTTCAAAGGTTTACCTCACCTCTGGGTCATACTCAACAATCCCTCGTCTGCGTTCGCCGATGGCAAGGTTATCGCGGTATCGTTTGTCACCGCCCGTTCGTATACCGATGCCACCGTAATCCTGCAGCCGGGAGATCACCCATTCATCCGGCACGCTACGTCCGTGGATTATGGCGGGGCCAAGCTTTGGCGCGTGGAAATGATCGAGCACGAGATCGGCGAACGGCGCTGCCATTGCTGAGGCTGATGTCATGCGCCCCATCCTGAAGCGTCTGCGAGCTGGCATCTTGGCGTCTCCACGTACGCCCAACTTCATCAAGGAGCTTTGTGCCGGCGGGTTAGAATAATAGCGGCATCCGTGGTTAGGCGCTGTTGAAGCCGCCTCTCCACTTCTGACCGACTCTGCGCCGAGGATCACAGCGATATGCAATCGGCAGCACCGTTTTGCACCGCCGACATGGTGCGCGATCTCATCGTCGAGGAGCACGCCTGGCCGCGCCACGAGACAGTTCATGGGGAACTGCTCGTGACGCCGGCACCGCGAATGGGCCATCAAGAGCTAGTGCGGCGTATTCTCGTCGCGCTCTCGAGCTACCTGGATCAGCACGGGCCCGCTAAAGCCCACGTCCTGATGTCGCCCGCCGACATCTCCTGGGGGCCGGATTCTCTGGTCCAGCCGGACATTTTCGTCGTGCCGATCGACGAAGCGCGGCCGCTCCGCTGGAGCGGCATCGCCCATTTGCTGCTCGCAGTCGAGGTGCTCAGTCCTTCGTCGGTTCGCGCCGATCGTTTCACCAAGCGGCGGCTCTATCAGGAAAACGGCGTCGGGCTCTATTGGGTGATAGACATCGACGGCAGGTCCGCCGAAGCGTGGCGCCCGGAGAGCGTCCAGCCCGAGCTGATTCGCGATCGGCTCACCTGGCATCCGGCTGGCGCCGCGGAGCCGTTCGTGATGGGACTTGAGGAGCTGTTCCGGCCGGTCTAGGCCGACGGCCGGGTCCCCCCGTCCCTCTACCCGCCATCTTCCCCAAACCGTACATTCGGAGGAACCCCTTTCCCCGGAGGTTCCGATGACGTACGAGGAAATCGTGGCGCTCCTCGGATACGCGGGCGGCCACGACCAGCCCGTCCGGATCACCACCACCAGCCGGACCGAAATCGTCGGGGTACCCACCAGTCTCGATACCCACATCACGGCCCACGAGGTCTATCTTCGTCCCGCCGGCAACGACGAAACCGAGATCGCCGTCTCGCTGGGCGCGATCCAGGCGGTGGAACTGGCTTGACCGGGCCGTTTCCGGGTGAAACAATCTGAAAAGTCGAGCCGTTCGGGGCCCGGTCGGCCGGCCTCGTAACAATTTGCCTCGGGTGGGGTCGCATATATGGATTGGGAAGGCATTCTCGCGATCATCTTCATTTTCGGC
>DASSTY010000128.1:0-2398 GCA_035707585.1 Gemmatimonadales bacterium | reverse complement strand
GTGGCACTTGGCACGCTCGATGTGTTTCGCGCCGGGGTTGCCGCTGCGGCGGTCGGGATGGCGAGGCGGGCGCTTGCCGAAGCGATCGGGTTTGCCCAGGAGCGGCAGGCGTTCGGCAACCGGCTGGCCGAATTTCAATTGACTCGTGGCACGGTGGCCGATCTGGCAACGGCGCTCGATGCCGCCGCTCTGCTGGTGTATCGGGCGGCGTGGATTCGCGATCAGGGTGCCGAGCGGGTTACCTGCGAAACCGCCATGGCCAAACTGTTCGCCACCGAGGAGGCGCAGCGGATCATCGACGGATCGCTTCAGCTGCTGGGCGGCCGTGGCGTCATGGCGGGGTCGCCGGTGGAGCAACTCTACCGCGAGATTCGCGCGCTCCGGATTTACGAAGGAACCAGTGAAATCCAGCGGCTGGTCATTGGCCGCCAGATTCTGGAAAGCGAGGGTCGCTCATGAACGTGGATACCTTCTGCCGCGATCATCTGCCACCAACCGAGCTCTGGCCGGATCTCATGTTCGGCACCATTCCGGAACTGAACTACCCCGATCGGCTCAACTGCGCCGGCGAGCTGCTCGACCGGCTGGTGGAATCGGGGGAGGGGGCGCGCACCGCCTTCATCACCGACAGCGACCGGTGGAGCTATCAGCGGCTGTACGACGCGGCCAACCGGATCGCACGAGTGCTGACGGAAGATCTGGGTGTCATTCCCGGGAACCGGGTGCTGCTCCGCGCGCCCAACACGCCGATGCAGGTGGCCTGCTGGTTCGGCATTCTCAAGGCCGGCGGCGTGGTGGTGTGCACCATGCCGTTGCTCCGGCGGCGGGAACTGGCGTACATCGCCGACAAGGCGGAGATCCGGCTCGCCCTCTGTGACGAGCGCGTCACCGCCGATTGCGACAGCGGGATGAGCCATCACCAGGACGGGCGCGAGCGGAAGGGTGCGCGAGTAGTGCGATTCGGACGCGAAGGCGGCGAGCTGGAGCAGATGATGGCCACCAAGCCGGCCACGTTCGAGAACGTTGACACTGCCGCCGATGACACCGCGCTGATCGCCTTTACCTCCGGCACTACCGGGCAGGGCAAGGGCACCATGCATTTCCACCGGGACGTCCTGGCCATCTGCGACTGCTTCCCGCCGTACGTGCTGCGCCCTACTCCGGACGACATCTTCTGTGGCACTCCACCGCTGGCCTTCACCTTCGGGCTCGGCATGATCGTGCTCTTCCCGATGCGAGTGGGCGCGTCGGCGGTGCTGCTGGAGCAGAGTGGCACAGCTGCACTGCTCGATGCCATTGAAAGGCACAAGGTCACGATCTGTGCCACAGCTCCCACCGCATATCGCGCCATGCTGGGTCACCTCGGCGGCCGCGACATTTCCAGTCTGCGCCGCTGCGTCTCCGCGGGGGAGACCTTGCCGCTCGGAACGTTTCAGGCCTGGGAAAAGGCCACCGGGATTCGAATCATCGATGGAATCGGATCCACCGAGATGCTCCACATTTTCATCAGCGCCGCCGATGAACAGATTCGCCCCGGAGCGACCGGGCTGCCGGTGCCGGGGTACGAGGCCAAGGTGATTGGTGATGATGGCGAGCCCGTGCCAGCCGGTGAAATCGGACGGCTGGCGGTGCGGGGACCGACCGGGTGCCGGTATCTCGACAACATGGAGCGTCAGCAGGCGTACGTGCAGGATGGGTGGAACCTCACCGGCGACTCGTACCGGATGGACGCCGACGGCTACTTCTGGTACCAGGCGCGCACCGACGACATGATCGTCTCGTCGGGCTACAACATCTCGGGGCCGGAAGTGGAGGCGGCGCTGCTGCTGCATCCGGCGGTACAGGAGTGCGGTGTGGTGGGCGTACCGGACGAGGAGCGCGGCCAACTGGTGACTGCCTTCGTGGTGCTCAAGCCGGGGCACGACGGCTCGGCCGATCTGGTGCACGCGCTGCAAAAGTTCGTGAAATCGGAAATCGCGCCGTACAAGTACCCGCGCGCAGTTCACTTCCTGGAGCGGCTGCCGCGCACCGATACCGGCAAGCTGCAGCGGTTTCGGCTGCGAGAGCAGGCGATGCGGCCGGTCGTGGAGAGTTGATGATGGATATTCTCCAGCCGGCCGGATGGCACCGACCGCGGGGCTACTCGCATGGGATGAGTGCGCGCGGGCGGATCGTCGCCGTATCGGGGCAGGTCGGTTGGAATCCGGCCAGCGGCGAGTTCGAGCGGGACGATTTCATAGGCCAGGCCGATCAGGCGCTCCGCAACATCGTCGCTGTGCTGAAGAGCGGCGGCGCCGAGCCGAAGGATCTGGTGCGGCTTACCTGGTACATCATCAATCGGAGTGACTATCTCGCCGCGCAGAAGCCGCTGGGGCAGGCGTACCGGGAAATCATCGGC
>DASSTY010000127.1:0-2345 GCA_035707585.1 Gemmatimonadales bacterium | reverse complement strand
CGCGGAATCTGCGTCGTGCCGGCTGTGGGATATCGCGAAAGCCTGGCGCTGACCGAGGGCGCGCGTGCAGTCATCACCGACTCCGGCGGGGTCCAACGGGAGGCGTACTGGTTGGGAACACCCTGCATCACTCTCCGCCGCGAAACCGAATGGAGCGAAACGCTGGCGCTCGGCGCCAACCGTGTGGTGGCGCCTGAACGCGCTGCCACCGAATTGGCCGGCGCCGTGGCAGAGCGCGTCATGATGGACCTCGCCTCGTGGGATCGCACCGCCTACGGCGATGGGAATGCCGCTGAGCGGATCGCGACGGCAACGCGAGAGCTGCTGATGAGGCAAGGCGGCTGAGATGTGCGGCATCGCCGGTGTGATCGGGATCCGCCCGGACGTGGAAGTCGGTCGTTCAATTGAGCGGCTGACCGACGCTCTGGCACATCGAGGGCCCGACGGAAGCGGCATCGAGTTCATCGCCGGGCGGTGGGCTGCGCTGGGTCACCGCCGCCTCAGCATCGTGGACATCGCCGGCGGCGCCCAGCCGATGGCCAATGAAGACGGCCGCGTGCGCGTGGTGTTCAACGGCGAGATCTACAACCAGTCCGAACTGCGCAAATTGCTGGAGGCGAGCGGTCACCGATTTCGGACTCGCTGCGACACCGAAGTATTGGTGCACGGTTGGGAGGAATGGGGACCCGAGCTCTTCGAACGGCTGAACGGGATCTACGCTTTCGCGATTCACGATGGCAGGGGAGAGGGCCACGGGCAGCTCTGGCTGGTTCGCGATCCGGTTGGCGCCAAGCCGTTGTATCTGGGGCAATCGCGGGAGATGTGGTGGTTTGCCAGTGAGCTGAGCGCTGCGCGTACGGCGGGGCTGGTGGAGCCGGTGCTCCGCCCCGAAGCGCTCGAGGAATATCTGGTATATCGCTTCGTGCCTTCTCCCGGCACCATCTACGCCGACGTCTGGAAAGTCCCGCCCGGTCACTTCTGCTGGATGGACCTGGACGACCTGCCGCGGAGTGAGCCGTCGTTCCATCCGTTCACGCCGCGATTCGAACCGGCCACGCTGCCCGCGACCCGTGGTGAGTGGTGCGAGGCGCTGAGAGATGGCCTCGCGGCGGCGGTAGCCCGGCAGTTGATGAGCGATGTGCCGGTCGGCGCGCTGCTGTCGGGTGGGATCGACTCCACGGTGGTGACTCGGTTCATGCGGGACGATCTGCCGGAGCCGCCCACCGGGTTTGCGATCGGGTTCGACGGCGACACCGCTGGTGAACTCGCACAGGCGCGGCGCGCTGCGGCGGCGCTGGGGGTGCCGCTCGAAACAGTGACCGTTCCGGAGGCGGAATACCTGGCGACCTGGCCGGGCGCAATCGCAGGAATGGGTGAGCCGATCGCCAACTCCGGCGTGCATCTGGTGGGGCTGCTCTGTCGACGGGTAGGGCAGACTCACAAGGTTGTACTGAGCGGCCAGGGGGCCGATGAGCCGCTGGGCGGCTATCCTCGGCACGCCGCCGCCCGGCTCTATCCGCTGGCGCGCCGGCTGCAGCCGCTCCTCGCCATGCTGCCGGAACGGACGGCCTCGAGCGACCGGCTGGCACGGCTACGGCGGCTGGCGGGAGAGCCCGACGAAGCCGCCCGGTTCGCCGAAATTCTCGCCGTGTTCTCGCCCCGCGAGGCGACTCAGCTAACCGGCCGCGCCGGTGATTCCCAGCGCCTGGCCGATCCGGTACGACGCTGGCTCCCGCGCAAGGGCGTGGATGACGGAGTCAACCGCCTCCTCCGAGTGGACGCGAGGCTTTCGCTGGCCGACGATCTGCTCACCGTGGCCGATCACATGTCGATGGCGTCGTCGGTGGAGCTCAGGGTTCCTTTTCTCGATCTCGAATTGCTTGCCCTGATGGAGCGGATGCCGAGCCGTTTCAAGGTATCGAAAATGGCGGGACGGAAATGGCTCTATCGCCGCGCGGTGGCGCCGCTGCTTCCACCAGAATTGCGCAGTTCGCTGACCGGCGCCACCGCGCGGATGGGCCGCAAGCTCGGCTTCACCACTCCGCTCGACCGCTGGTTTGGCCAGTGGATTCACCGCGATGCCGAGCACGATCTGCTCGGCGGCGACGCGATGCTCCCCGAGGTGCTGTCGCCCGCGGGAGTGCGGCGGCTTCTGGTGTCAGTGCGTGACCGCGGGCTGCCACGATCCCGGCAATTATTGTCGCTGTACGTGCTGGAAGAGTGGCTGCAGGGTGCACTCGGGAGCGGGCAGCCCCGCCGGTCGGCTTTACTCACTGGAGCGGCGACTTGATATTACCGCGCGTCCCCGGAGCCGAGCCGGCATGAGAGTCCTGGTCACCACCAAC
>DASSTY010000126.1:0-6752 GCA_035707585.1 Gemmatimonadales bacterium | reverse complement strand
CTCGCCGAATGCATGGATGTGGGCCATCACGTCGTGGCGGAACCGCCGCTCGAACGCCGCCGCTGCGGCGAGATCGGCGTCGTCGAGATGGGCCCGGATTTCCTCGATCGCTTCTTCGGGAATGGCCAGGCCGAGTTCGCGTTCCGATTCCGCCAGCGCGAGCCAGAGCCGCCGCCACAGCGCGATGCGGTGCGGTTCGCCCCAGAGCCGCTGCATGGCGGGAGAGGCGTAGCGGGTGCCGAGCGGCGAGCGGTAGCGATCGTCGGTCATCGGAAGACCAGGTCGGTGAAGGTGAGCTGGCCCTGATGCTCCACATAGAGCCGGATGGCCTGACGCGACTGCAGGTCGCCGAGAATACTCGCCAGTTGATCGGCCGAGCGCACCGGCGTCCGGTTGACCGCGACGATCACATCGCCTTCCTGAAGACCGGTGGCCGAGCTGATGTCGGGCGTAATCCGGAAGATCAGGGCGCCGTTGGTGCTCCGGAGATTTCGTTCCGCCTGAATCGCCGGAGTCACCGTAATGAGCTGCATGCCGCGCAGTACCGACACCTTGGGCGCGCTCACGGTGGGGAGGTCTCCGGTAACCAGCCGGCGATTCAGGGTCTGATCACCTCGGCGGAGCGACACCTCGATGGAGTCGCCCACCGTGAGGTCGAGCTGCACCGCCTCCCAATCGAGATAGTTGTGCAGCTTCCGGCCATTCGCTGTGGTCAGGACATCGCCTTCCTTGATTCCGGCGTCGGCGGCGGGGCCTTCCGGAGCCACTCGCAGTACCCGCACACCGCCGGCGGTTTTCCAGTCGCGGAGTGCCCCGGAGCCGGCCACCTGCAGTCCGGTCCACGCGCGGCGTACCGTGCCGTTGGCCAGCAGCTCGTGGGCAACCCGGAGCGCCCGCTCGATCGGAATGGCGAAACCGAGCCCGACCGACCCGCCGCTGCGCGAAAAGATCGAGGAATTGACACCGACCACCTGTCCCAGCGCGTTGGCCAGTGGCCCGCCGGAGTTGCCGGGATTGATCGCGGCATCGGTCTGGATCATGTCCAGATAGAGTCCGGTTTCGCCGCCGCTCGGCAGGATGTTGCGGCCGGTAGCGCTCACCACGCCGACCGTAACCGTCGGTTCGGTGTTGCCCAGCAGATAGGCGTAGGGGTTGCCCATCGCGATCACCCATTCGCCGATCATGAGATCGCGGCTCTGCCCCAGTGGCGCCACCGGCAGCCCTGTGCGATCGATCTTGATCACCGCGATATCAGCAATGGGGTCGGCGCCGACCAGCTTACCCGGCGCTTCGGTTCCGTCGGGCATGGTGACGACGATCTGTTCGGCGTCGGCCACGACGTGCTGATTGGTGAGGATTACGCCGTCGCTGCGAATCACGAACCCGGTGCCGTACGAGCGCACCGCCTGCTCGGTGCCTTCCGGCAGAAAGAAGAGATCCCAGGGCGTCCGCGGCTGCACCCGCCGATGCGAGTTGACGGTGACCGATACGACCGAGGGTGACAGGCGGCGGGTAGCATCGACCAGCGCGGTGCGGCGGCTGCTGTCCACCTTGGCGCTGGCGGCGAGCGGCTCCTGCGGCAGCGACTCGCCAGCCATCGCCAGGGTGATCGGGGTCGCGTCGCGATCGCGGCAACTCGCCAGCGCCAGCGCAGCGGCGCCGGCCAGGAGCGCTCGTCGCAGGGGAAGGTACCTAGCCATGTCGCGCGGCTTCATGGGATGAGCCGGCCACGACAGGATCCGGCGCCAGAAAACATTCGGGCGGGTACTCGGCCGCCACGAAGTAGAGCCCTTCGGGCGGCGCTGGCGGACTGGTTTCGTGATTGTCACTCCGGGTTAGCAGGAGCTCCATGTCGCTCACCGGCCGGCGCTCCAGGCCGATGTCGATCATCGTCCCGACCAGCAGGCGCACCATGTGGTGGAGGAAGCGATCAGCTTCGATTTCGAAGCGGAATCCGCGGCCGCCCGGGCGCCGGGTCCACCGGGCAACCCTGACTCGGCAGCGATAGTGCGGCTTGAGCTGGCCACGGACCGAAAACGCAGTGAAATCGTGCTCACCCGGGAGCGCTTCGGCTGCGCCGCAGAGCGCGGTGTACTGGAGCGGGCGGCAGAGGGCCCATTCCCAGCGGCGGCGAAACGGAGAGCGGGCGGCAGCGTCGGTGCCGACCTGATAGCGATAGCGGCGAGACCGGGCTGAGCGCCGGGCGTGAAATCCGGGCTGCATGGGGTGAACTGCGGCGACCCAGCATTCGGACGGAAGGAGCGCATTGAGGGCCCGCTGGAGTGCGGGGGCGTCCCATTTGGCCGGCATGGTGATGCTGACGCCCAACCCGAGCGCGTGCACACCGGCGTCGGTACGACCCGCCGCGTGGGCGGCCACCGGGGCACCGCAGAGCCGCTCGAGAACCTGTTCGACTTCGCCCTGCACCGTGCGTTCGGCTGTTTGCCGCTGCCAGCCGGCAAAGTGAGTTCCGTCGAACTGGAGCAGCGCGAGGAAGGTGCGGCTCATCGCGGGGCAATCTAGCCTCGTTGGGGCTCGATTCACAGCCCGCCGGGAGCGCTCCGGAGTTGCTGCGTCAGTACTTGCGGACTACCCCCACAACCACGCCCTGAATCAGGACATCGCGCTCCTGAAAACGCATTGGCTGCATGGTGGCATTGGCCGGCTCCAGCCGGATCCATCCGCCGGTTTCGCGGTAGAACTTCTTGACGGTGGCTTCGGCGCCGTTGACCAGGGCGATGACCATTTCTCCCGGCTCGGCGGTTTGCCGCCCGTGCACCACCACGTAATCGCCGTCGATGATATGTTCGTCGACCATCGAATTGCCCTGGACCCGCAGCGCGTAGTTGGGACCGCGGCGGGGCAGCATTTCATCGGGCACGGCGATGGTTTCTTCGTGCATCAGCGACTCGATGGGGAAGCCCGCCGCCACGGTACCGAGCAGGGGGATTTCAGTGGCGGTGGAGGTACCCCGGGGCGGCAGTACCTGGATGGACCGGCTCTCGTTGTAGGCGCGCCTGATGTACCCCTTTTTTTCCAGGTTGGTAAGATGCTCATGCACCGTGGCCAGCGACTGGAATTCGAAATGCTCGGCGATTTCCTCGAAGCTGGGGGCGTAGCCGTGGGTGCCGATCTGCGCCTGGAGGAAGCTCAGGATTTCGCTCTGACGTTTCGTCAGGGTCATGGGGGTGTCCTCGGTCCGGGAGGGTGCGCCGGCAACTGGCCGGCCGAATAGAGCCCGAATTACATTACCCGAACACCGCCCGAAGGGCAAGAGGGTTGGGGGCTACGTGACTATTTTTGCAGTCCCGGCGTGCTCCTTGCAGGCGGAGCGATCGCTCGACCCAGCCTGAGCGCGCCATTTCTTGACCTCGTGATCTGTCGTCGCAAGTCGCCCCGGATCGTGCACCGGGCGAGGCATCCCTATATGGAGTCGAACGCTCGTGACCCGAACGCAGTACCATCCAATCGCTCGGGTAGCTGACTTACCCTGGATCGGACCGGCCTCCGCACCGGTGGGAGTTGCCGTGTGACAGCCGGCCAGTCGATGGCCGTGCTGCCGAGTTCTCAGGTTTCGGAACTCCTCCAGGGCGTGGTCAAGGCGCTTCGTGCGTTCCAGATGTATCTCCCCAACAACCCGATCTACCAGCGCGCCATCGAGAACCTCACGGCGGCGTTTCGGCCGATCTGGGCCGCCACCGATGAGCTGGTTCTCCAGGTGGTGGAGACCGATCTGGTGTGGGAAGAGCAGACGGTCTACCAGCAGCTTCAGAAATCCGAGAGTCTCGCCTGGATCCTCTACAAGGACGGGATGCGGACCCTGACGCTCCGGCGCGGGTGCGAAACCGACGAGATCGTCCAGTTCCTCCAGGCGGTGAACCGCGCCCGGTTTCTCCCCGCCGACGCCGGTGACGACCTGCTCACGCTCCTCTGGGAAGAGGAGTTCCAGTGGATCAGCTATCAGTTCAGCGAGCCGTTCGGCGATCTCAACGTCCCCGAGGCGGAGACCCCGGTGGCCGCGGCAAGCGAGGAAGCCACCGCCGAACGGCAGGCGCTGGTCCAGGAGGAAGCGCCGCCCCGGCCCTCCGGCGTGGTCGACCTCGACGAGTTCGATTCGACGCTCTACTTCCTCGACGAAAGTGAGATCAACTACATCGCCGAGCAGGTGGCCGAGGAGTATCGCCGGGATGTGCGGGCGAGCGCGCTGGCGGTGTTGTTCGACCTCTTCGAGCTGCAGCCCACCGAAGAGATCCGCAACGAGATCCTGCTCATCGTCGATCAGCTCTTTCCCAACCTGCTCAACGCCGGCGAATTTCGCACCGTCGCCATGATTCTTCGGGAGCTGCGGGTGCTCCGGGAGCGGGGCCCCGCGCTCACCGCCTTACATCGCGAGCGGCTGGAATCGATCGAAGTCCAGTTGAGCCAGCCCGACATCATCCGGCAGCTGATCCAGTCGCTCGACCAGGGCGCCACCCTGCCGGCCGAGGGCGAGGTGAGCGAACTCCTCCGGGAACTCCGGCCCTCCGCTCTCGAGGCGATCGTCTCGGAACTGCCCCACGTGAGTTCGGCATCGCTGCGCAAATTGCTCGAAGCCACCGCCGACCGGCTGGCAACCGGCAACACCGCCGAGGTGCTGCGCCTGCTGCATCAGCCGGAATCGGCGGCACTGCTCGGGATCATCGGACTCTGCGGGCGGCTCCAGCTCCAGGGTGCGGTGCCCGGACTCGGTGAACTGCTGAGCCACGCCGACCCGGCGGTGCGGCTGGCCACGGTGCAGGCGCTGGTCGGCGTCGGCAGCCCCAGCGCGCTGCTCCATCTCGACCGCGCCATTGACGATGAAGATCGGAGCGTGCGGCTGGCCGCGGTGCGAGCCGCCGGCGCCCGGGGCAATCGCAGTGCGCTCCGGCGGGTGGAACCGGTGGTGCTCGGGAAAGTCGATCGTACGCTCGACCTCACCGAAAAGATGGCCTTCTTCGAAGCCTACGGGCAGATCGCCGGCAGCGGGGGATTGTCCAACCTCGCCGGAATTCTCCTGCCCCGCGGACTGCTGCGCCGCAAGGAGCACCCCGAAACGCGGGCCTGCGCCGCCATCGCCATCGGGCGGGTTGGCGGCGCCGAAGCGCGGCAGATACTGGAACAGGCGGGTGACGACAAGGAACTGGTGGTTCGGAACGCGGTGAGCCGCGCGCTCCGGGAACTTGGCCGATGAGCGGCGAACCGGAAACCGGCCCGCGCGCCGACGGCACCGCGGTCGAAGGCTTTCTCCGCCAGAGCGGTCGCCAGCTGCTGCTCACGATGTACGCGGCGCTCCGCAGTCTCAAACTCTATCCGGTCGAAAACGCCACCGTTCAGAAGGCGCTCGACGATCTGGCCACTTCGACCGGGACGCTGCTCGCAGCGGAAAACGAAGTGGATGTCCGGCTGGCCGGCGATTTCATTTTCGTCAATGCCACCCGGCTCCGGCTGGAGCTCGACAACTACGCGTCGTTCTCGCACATCCTCACGATGTTCCGGACCTTCGAAATCGGGGTGCTCCGGATTCATCACGGAGTGAACCGGACCGACTGGCAGATCTTTCTGAGTCTGCTGCTCAGTCTGTCCAGCCGGGAATCGCCGCGAGTGGAGCTGTTCGAGGAACTGGTGGACCGGCTCCTCAACGCCAACGTCACATCGCTGGAGCTGCAGCACGGCGCCGAGCAGGAAGAGACCCTGGATGAGCTGGAACGGGCCCGCGAAATGGCCAAGCGGACCTACGCGCAGGGGGTATCGGTCACCCGCGATCTGGTCACCGGCATCCGGCTGGGCCGCGCCCCCAGCGTCAAGCGGGTCAAGCGCGCGGTGCAGGTGATCGTCGACCAGGTGCTCAACAACGAGACCTCGCTGGTGGGGCTCACCACCATCCGGGATTACGACGAATACACCTTCACCCATTCGGTCAACGTCTGCATCTTCGCCATCGCACTGGGCAAGAAGCTGGGCTTCTCCAAACCGCAGCTCTACGACCTCGGGATGACGGCTCTGCTGCACGATGTGGGCAAGGCGCGGGTGCCGATCGACGTGCTCAACAAGACGACCGGTCTGGATGATGCCGAGTGGCAGATCATGCAGGCGCATCCCTGGCTGGGAGCGCTGACGCTCTTCAGCCTGCGCGGTTACGACGAGATTCCCTATAGATCGATCCTGGTGGCGCACGAGCACCACATGAAGTCGGACCTGAGCGGCTATCCCAAGTCGATCCGGCCGCGCGCGCTGGGGATCTTCAGCCGGATCGTGGCGGTGGCCGACGGCTACGATGCCGCGACCTCACGCCGCAGCTACCAGAGCGTTCCGATCGAACCCGATCAGGTGCTCCGGGAGATGTGGGAAAACCCCCGGCGCGGCTACGACGGCGTGCTGGTCAAGGCACTGATCAATCTCATCGGGATCTATCCGGTGGGTACCTGCGTCATTCTCGATACTCTGGAAGTGGCGGTGGTGGCGGCTCCCAATCCCGACCAGGAGCTCCTCAATCGGCCGCTGGTGCGGATCGCCATCGACGCCGATGGTGGAATGGTCGCTCCTCCCGGCCTGGCCGCGAATCTCGCCGAATCGAACGGCAGCGGCGGCTATCTTCGCTCCATCGTCAAGGTCACCAACCCCGCGCGTTACGGTCTTACGGTCGGCGACTACTTTGTCTGATTCCCGCTCCAGCAACCCGGCGACGCGATGATCACCGTTTCGCGCCTGCTCACCCGTTACGCCCAGGCACTCGC
>DASSTY010000125.1:0-4431 GCA_035707585.1 Gemmatimonadales bacterium | reverse complement strand
CGGCGGCCGCAACGGACTGGGGCCGGTTCAGCGCCGAGCTGGAGCGGTCGCGGATGCTGCTTGGCTGGAGCGACTTTGGCGGCGCCCGGCGTGCTGCCACTGCCGCCCTCGCCGCTGCCCGCAGCCGATCCGACAGCGATGCCGCCAATACCGCCTGGTCGGCCGCGGTGGTAGCTCCGCTGGTTCGGGCGCGGTTTCGGTCGGCGCCGGACTCTGCCTCCCCATTGCTTCCGGGCGCGGAGGCCCGTCTGGACAGCATCGTTCGGCGGACGCCCGGCAAGCTGGAGCCGGCGCTTACGCTGATTCAGGCGGGTGCGCTGGCCCTGAACCGGCCGGCGCTGCGCGATGGCTGGCGATCGTATTACCTGACCGACACGGGCGACACGCTGCACGCCCTGCTTGCGGCGCCTCGCCGCACCATCGACGCGGCGGGGCGGCAGCCGATCGCCGGAATCATGCTGGCGCTGGTGCAGTCCCGTCTCTTTCAGGCGGCAGCGGTGGTGGCGCTGCAGCCCGACTCCACCGGTGCGCCGCTGGCCTACCACGATTCGTCGGCGCACGATGTCGTTGCCTACGCGGGATTCCTCCGCAGCGTGGAACGCGCCACCGACGCGTATTACCAGCGCGCGGCAATCGGGCAGCGAAGCACTACCGCCTGGACCGCGGCCCTCGACTCTGCGGCGGCCAACCTCTGGGGCACGCTCGGCGAGCCGGCCCCCGTGCCTCGCTTTGGCGATGTCCGATTCGCATCCCAGCTGGACCGCCGCTTTGGCGCGCTGATCAATCTTGGCACCACCGCCGGCTACAGCGATCTGCACATGGGCCACCGCGTGCTCGACGAGCATCGCACGGTACGGCAGTATGGCCATTCGGCGGCGCTCAGATTCGTGGCGCTCGACGAGATGGCTTCGAACGGTTTCGAGAGCTGGGCCTGGGACGGCCGAGCGGCTCACGGTGGCTGGGGCAGCGACTCGCTGATCGTGCAGGTTCGCACCAGCTATGCCGAAGGGCCGCTCCGAGCCTGGGATCAGATGAACGATTCGGCGGCGGTGGCGCGAGACACTCGGCAGATCGCGGCCGACAGCATCGCCGACATAGCTCGCGGACGCACCACGCCGGTGGGGTATTTTCCCAGCGTCGCGGAGCGGCTGCGGCGGGACGGCCGGCGCAAGCTGCGCGATTCACTGGAGCGCAGCGGGTATCACGGCGCCGCGTTGCGAGGTGAGTTCGAGCGGGCGCTCGGCTCGGCCAATCTGGAGAGTTCCATCTTTGCGCATGAAGGACGGCACGCCGTAGACGGCACACTCGGGATCACCGACCCGGCGGAACTGGAATACCGCGCCAAGCTGTCCGAAATCGCCTTCGCACCGGAGCCGCGGCTTGCCTTCGGCGGAATCATGAGCAGCAACGCCGGCGATGCCACCCCGCATGGGAAGGCCAATCTCCGGGTCCTGGCTGGATTGCGAGACTGGATGAAATCGCACGCGGACCAGATTGCGGGGCTCGACCAGTCGGCTCCGCTCCTGCCGCAGCTCCCACTGCTGAGCGATGCGCAGCTTCGTTCCGCCGCGGCCTCGCTCGATCCGCTGGCGCGCGAAACACGGCGCGATTCCTCATCGTAGAACGAGGGCATGACTCGCCTGCGTTTTCTGCGTTTCGGGTTCACTGCACTTCTTGCCGTCGTGGCGCAGCGGGCCAATGCCCAGGCCCCGGCCGATACCGCCGCGGTGCTCGACAGCGTCGCCCGGCAGGTGGTATCACTGGGCGCCGCGCACGGTTCCCAGATCTGGCCCGGCTACCATCCCGACAGCATTCCGCTGGATTTCGTGCTGCCGACCCACGGAGACTTTCTCTTCAACTGGCGCGGCGCGCTGCCGGACGGTTACTCGCCGCTCGCCGGGATCGCACATGCCGGCTGGCGCGACCTGCGGGCGCTCGGCGCCGCCAGTACCGGAACGACCATCGGAGGACGCCGCGTGGCTCAGGTGGTGGTGCATTCGCTGGATGGAGCATCGCTCACCTGCACCGCCTTCCACGAAGCGTTCCATGTTTTCCAGGCGGCGGTGCGGCGGGACGGCCGGCGGTTCGGCGCCGGTGAAAACTCCTTCTACGTGGCGAGCTACCCGGTATTCAACGTCGACAACGAAGCCGGCATGGCGCTGGAAGGCCGTATCCTCGCCGCTGCGCTCTCGGCCCGTTCCGACTCCGCCCGCCGCCGCGTCGCTCGCGAATTCGTAGCTACCAGGCGCGGCCGCCAGCAGCAGCTCGATGCTGAGTTTGCCGAGTTCGAGCGGGCCACGGAGCTGAACGAAGGACTGGCGCAGTACGCGCTGGTGCGGGCGCTCGATCTGCTGGTTGCTCACGGTCCGGTCGGCTGGCGCGCCAGTGCCCGGCATCAACTGGCCGCTGAACGGGCGCGGTTGGATCATCTCACCAACGACGGGCGGCAGTCGTTCCGGCTTCGGTTCTATGCCACCGGTCCGGCCATGGCACTGCTGCTGGATCGGCTGGCGCCCGGCTGGAAGACGCGTCTCATGGAGCGCGACGAAACGCTGCAGGATGCGCTCGGCGCCGCCTCCGGTCTCGACTCGCTCGCGATTGCCGCACGAAACCGTGCTGCCGGCGCGTTCGGGCTGAGTGAGAGGCGGCGGGAGGCCGACGCGGCGGTAAAGCAGCTGATTGCAAGGAGAGAAGCGCAGGCAGACAGCGTTCTGGCGGCGCCAGGGATCAAGCTGGTGGCGCGCGCCGACTCCCTGCCGGGCCGCGACTTCAATAACTGCGGCTTTGATCCGCAGAATCTTCTGCAGATTTCGCCTACCGTGCAGCTTCAGACCCGCTGGTGGAAGCCGTGTGCCGGCGGCCCCACCATGATGGAGCTCAATGTTCCGTCGGTGCACGATGACAGCGCCGGAACGGTGGCCGCGGTCATCGGAGCCGATTCGACGGTAAAGATTACGATCGGCGGCAAGCCGGTTACAATGCAGGATGGTGATCGGCTCACGGCAGCTGAAGATGTTGCGATCGAGGCGCCGCGGGCCACGGTTCACGCGGCGCGGGCCGATCTGCTGCGGCGGGGGAACACGCTGGTGGTGACGCCCCGCCTGGCTCCCTGACGAACCTCATGTGCGGAGAGAGAGCATGAGTGAGCGCTATTCAGGATTTCTTGCGGCAGCCGCACTGGCGCTGGCAGTGGCTGCCACCGGCTGTAGCGATTCGCGGAAGCCGGCCACGAGCGATCAGCAACCGGCCGCGGCGGCCACTGGCGGATGCTACGTCCAGGGCGATCGCTCCAAGCTCGCCGACCGCCCCAGCCCGCTCGACTCCGCCTCCGTCGCACTCGCTGGCGGAACAATCACCGTCTGCTACGGCCGCCCCAGCGCGCGCGGGCGCCAGATCATGGGGGGACTGGTCCCCTATGGCGAGCCGTGGCGGATGGGCGCCAATGAAGCCACCACGATCCATCTCCCGTTCGCCGGGCAGATCGCCGGCGTGAGCGTGGACTCCGGCTGGTATTCGCTGTACGCGGTGCCGCAGACCGACCAGTGGGAAATTCACGTCAACGCGGTACCCCGCCGGTGGGGAATCCCGATCAGCGACGAGGTTCGCGCGAAGGACATCGGTTCGGGGAAGGTGCCGGCCGAATCGCTCGCCGACTCGGTCGAGATGCTCACGATCACCCTGGACAAGACCTCGCCATCGGCCGCCACGATGAACGTGTCGTGGGCCGGTACCCGGGTGGCGATTCCGGTAACGTCAACCCGCTAAGTCCGACCTCGCTCTAACCCCGGCTGGCGCCGGGGTTGACCGGCGCGTGCCCGTGTGTAATGGTTTATAATAGTTTTGACCATTACACCTTCCGGAGCGTCGATGCCGCCCTCCCCGCTGGTGCTGGAATGCTGGTTCGTTTGTCTGGCCGGGATGGCCGCTCCGCTGGCCGCTCAGAGCCCGGCGGCATTGGGCCCCCGGGTGGTCACCGCTCACCGAATCGCCGGCAGTCCTCCCCGAATCGATGGGCGGCTGGACGATCCGGTCTGGGCCCAGGCCGAGCCGGTCACCGATTTCGTTCAGTCCACGCCCAATCCCGGCGCGCTTGCCACGCTCCCCTCGACGGCCCGGGTGCTCTACGACGATGACGCGCTGTACGTGGCGCTCCGGCTCAGCGACCCTCACCCCGACTCGATCGTGGCTCCCTATCCGCGCCGCGATGACGAGACGACTTCGGATTGGACATTCGTCGAGGTGGATTCCCGGCTGGATCACCGCACCGGGTTCAGCTTCGGCGTGAACCCGCGCGGCGTGCAGGCCGACGGCGCCTGGACCGACGATGTCGACTACGACGGCGCCTGGAACGCGATTTGGGAGGCGGCTGCCGCAATCGACAGTCTGGGCTGGACCGCCGAGTTCCGGATTCCGTTTTCGCAGCTTCCATTG
>DASSTY010000124.1:0-3077 GCA_035707585.1 Gemmatimonadales bacterium | reverse complement strand
TGGCGCGCGAAGGGAAACTCGATCCGGTGATCGGCCGCGACGAAGAGGTCCGCCGGGTCATGCAGGTGCTGTCGCGCCGCACCAAGAACAACCCGGTGCTGATCGGCGAGCCGGGGGTCGGCAAGACGGCAATCGTCGAGGGACTGGCGCAGAGAATCGTGAACGGCGACGTCCCCGAGTCGCTCCGGAATCGCGAGCTGGTAGCGCTCGATATCGGCCAGCTGCTGGCCGGCGCCAAGTACCGGGGCGAGTTCGAAGAGCGGCTCAAGGCGGTGATCAAGGAACTGACCGAAGCGCAGGGCCGGTACGTGGTGTTCATCGACGAGCTGCACACCATCGTCGGTGCCGGCAAGGCCGAGGGCGCGGTCGACGCGGGCAACATGCTGAAGCCGGCGCTGGCCCGCGGCGAGCTCCATGTGGTGGGCGCCACCACCCTCGACGAATATCGCACTCACATCGAAAAAGATCCCGCGCTGGAGCGGCGTTTCCAGCCGGTGTTGGTCGGCGAACCGAGCGTGGCCGACACCATCGCCATTCTTCGCGGCCTCAAGGAACGCTACGAGGTGCACCACGGCGTGCGGATCACCGACAACGCGCTGGTCGCGGCCGCCACGCTGTCCGACCGGTACATCGGCGATCGCTTCCTCCCCGACAAGGCAATCGACCTGGTGGACGAAGCCGCCAGCCGGCTCCGGATCGAGATCGACAGCCTTCCGCAGGAAATCGACGAAGTCGAGCGGCGGATCGTCCAGCTCGAAATCGAGCGCCAGGCTCTGCTCAAGGAAAAGGACAAGGCGGGTCAGGAGCGGCTCCGTGGCGTGGAGCAGGAGATCGCCGAGCTGCGCGAGCGGAGCGCCGGAATGAAAGCGCAGTGGCAGAGCGAGAAATCGGCGATTCAGGAGATCCAGACCGCCAAGGTGGAACTGGAATCACTCCGCAACGAGGTGGAACAGGCCACTCGCCGGGGCGACCTCCAGCGGGCGGCGGAGCTGCGCTACGGCCGGATCCCCGAACTGGAACGGCAGGTGGCCGACGACCAGGCGCGCCTCGCCGAAGTCCAGGCCAAGGCCAAGTATCTCAAGGAAGAGGTGGACGCCGACGACATCGCGGAAATCGTGGCGCGCTGGACCGGGATTCCGGTGTCGCGGATGCTGGAATCGGAACGCGAGCGGCTCACCAAGCTCGAAGCGGAACTGGGAATGCGGGTCATCGGCCAGCGGCTGGCGGTGACGGCGGTGGCCAATGCGGTACGCCGCGCACGAGCCGGTCTCCAGGATCCGAATCGTCCCACCGGCTCATTCATCTTTCTGGGGCCCACCGGCGTGGGCAAGACCGAAACGGCGCGCGCGCTGGCCGAATTTCTCTTCGATGACGAGCGCGCCATGGTGCGGCTCGACATGTCGGAGTACATGGAAAAGCATTCGGTGGCGCGGATGATCGGCGCGCCGCCGGGATACGTCGGGTTCGAGGAAGGCGGTCAGCTCACCGAAGCGATTCGCCGGCGGCCCTACAGTGTGGTGCTGTTCGATGAAATCGAGAAGGCCCATCCTGATGTCTTCAACGTGCTGCTCCAGATTCTGGACGACGGCCGGCTGACCGACAGCCAGGGCAGGGTGGTGGACTTCCGGAACACCGTCATCATCATGACCTCCAACATCGGCGGCGCCTACATCGTCGAAGCCGGTGCCCAGGCGAGCGAAGCCGGGTGGGCGGCGGTCGAGCAGCGGGTCCGCGATGAACTGCGGCAGCATTTCCGCCCGGAGTTTCTCAATCGGGTGGACGACGTCATCGTCTTCCGGCCGCTCACGCGCGACGACCTGGAGCAGATCGTGGAGCTGCAGCTGCGCCACCTGGAGGGGCTCCTGGCCCAGCGCAATCTCCGGCTGGAGGTGAAGCCCGATGCCCGCGCTCTCCTCGCCGAGCAGGGTTACGATCCGGTCTACGGCGCTCGGCCGCTCAAGCGGGTGATTCAGCGCGAGCTGCAGAACCCGATTGCACTCGAGGTGCTGGAAGGCACTTATCACGACGGCGATACCATCGTGGTTCAGCGCGATGGTGATCATCTGCGGTTCACCCGGCAGGCCGCCGTGGCGGAGGCAGCGAGTGCGTAGAGGCACCCCCTCGCCGGCCGATCTGGCCGGGATGGAAGCGGCGCTGCGGCTGGCCCGCGCCGCCTCGGTTCGCGAAGAAGTTCCGGTGGGAGCGGTGCTGATTCGTGAGGGCATGGTCCTGGCCGAAGCCCACAACGAGTGCGTGCAGCGGCAGGATCCGACTGCGCATGCTGAGTTGCTGGCGATTCACCGCGCGCTCCACCGCACCCGGGTAGACCGTTTGCTGGGTGCCACGCTGTATGTGACGCTGGAGCCGTGCGCCCAGTGCGCCGGGAGCATCATCCTGGCCAAGGTGGATCGCGTGGTGTTCGGGGCGTTCGATGCCCGCTGTGGGATGGCGGGATCGGTGTACGATCTGCTGCGGCATCCGCGGATGAATCACCGGCCGGAAGTCGTGGGCGGGCTGATGGCGGAGGAGTGCGGCGAGCTGCTCAAGCGATTCTTCAGCGCGCGGCGCTGAGCTCGTTCGGAGCTTCCATGCTCCGGGTCGCCCCTCTATATTTTCAACCCTCCAGGACAGGTGTCCGAGTGGCTGAAGGAGCCGGTCTCGAAAACCGGTGGGCCCGCAAGGGTCTCGTGGGTTCGAATCCCACCCTGTCCGTTGGTGGCCGGCGGCGTCTAGCTGTCGGCCACTCGTAGTATCAGAGCCGCTCGCGCCACCTGCGCCAGCACCAGCGCCACTCCCGCCGCAACCAGCGCTGCTCCCGTCTGCGCCACCGGCGGCCTGCCCAACGCGAGCCCCACGGTCGCCGCGAGCACGCCGATGATCCAGGTGATCAGCGACATCCACGCCCACCGGCGGCGCGTCAGATCAGCTACTTCGATTCTTCTGTCGCCAACTTTCCGGCCGCCCGACAGGTGCAGCCAGGAGAGAAACGCGAGAATGCGGTAGAGCACACCGACGGTCAAAAGCACCAGCCACCCGAGCAAAGCGACAATGGCGTACGCGGCCCACCATTCGGGATG
>DASSTY010000123.1:0-3541 GCA_035707585.1 Gemmatimonadales bacterium | reverse complement strand
AGCTGGGTGCCCGGCGGAGCCGGTTCCCGCCCGATCCGGCCGGCCGGATTGGTCGCGTTCTGTTCCAGCACCGCGTCGCGCACATCGCCAACAGTGACCCCGAGGCGCGCCATCTTCTCGGGATCGAGCTGCAGCAGCATGGCGAACTCGAGTCCGCCGAAAGTCTGCGCGTTGCCGATGCCAGGCACCCGCTTGAGCTCGTCCTCAACATTGAGCTTGAGATAATTGGTGAGGTACGCCGCGTCGTAACGCGGGTCGGTTGAAGTGAGCGATACGACGCCGAGGATATCGGAGTTGGATTTGAGAATGGTGATGCCGTTACGGCGCACCGCCTCGGGAAGCTGCGGCTCTGCCAGCTTGATGGCGTTCTGGACGTCCACCGCCGCGAGATCCTGATTGCGCGACACGTCGAAGAACACCTGCAGACTCATGGTGCCGTCGCTCGAGTTGGCCGACGTGAAGTAGAGCAGCCCCTCCAGACTGGAGAGCTGCTGCTCGATCGGCGCGGCCACCGCCTCCGCCACTTCCTCCGCCGTCGCACCGGGAAAGACCGCCGTTACCTGGACCGACGGCGGAGTCACTTCCGGATAGTGTGAAACCGGCAGCCGGGTGATGGCAAAGGCACCCAGCAGTGCGATGATGATGGAAATGACCGCCGCCAGTACCGGGCGGCGAATGAAGAAATAGCCGATGGTGCCATTCTCTGCCGCGCGGGGCGGCGCTCCACTCACTGCCCACCTCCCGCCTGCGGCTTCACGACCATGCCGGGGCGAAGCTTCTGCAGATTGTCGACGATTACCCGGTCGCCGGCCACCAGTCCGCTGTCGACGATCCACTGCTCGCCGCTCCACTCGCCCAGCTTGACGTCGCGTGCCGCGACCGAATCACCGCCGGCGACCACGTACACGAACTGACGCCCCATCGACTGCTGCACCGCAGTCTGCGGAACGGTGATCGCGTTGGGATGGGTGAAGCCGGTGAGCCGCGCCCGGACGAACTGACCCGGCATCAGGAGATGATCGCTGTTGGCAAAACGGGCGCGGAACTCCTGCGTTCCCGTGGCGGGATCGAGCGCCGGCGCCACGTAGTCGAGCTTGGCGGTACGCGGAAGCACGGTGCCGTCAGGCAGGACCACCTCCACCTCCAGCCCGCTGCCCGGCCTGATCAGCTTGCTGGTGGCCGGGTCCTGCTTCCACTCGAGAACCTGCTGAGTTGATGGGTGGAAGCTGACGTACACCGGATCGATCACATCGATGGTGGTAAGGAGGTCGGCCGGCCCGGTGACGCGCGCGCCCACATCCAGATTGGTGCGCCCCACCCGTCCGCTGATCTCCGCGCGAACCACCGAGTCGTCGTAGTCCTTCCGCGCCTGAGCCAGCGCGGCGTTGGCCAGCCGCATTTCAGCCCGCGCGTTGTCCACGTCCTGCTGGGCGACCGCGTTCTCCTTGAGCAGCGGTTCCAGCCGGTCGAGCGTCCGCTTGGCATTCTCCGCTCGCGCTTCGGCCGCCTGGAGAGCGGCGCCGGTTCGGACCTGGTCGAGCCGATAAAGCACCTGCCCGGCCTTGACCTGCTGGCCCTCGGTGAACTCCCGCTTCTCGATGATCCCGTCGATCCGCGCCCGTACCTCGATCCGCCGGTACGGCTGCACCTCGGCGCTGAACTCATAGGACGTCGGTACCGAAGAGGGGCTGAGCGTGATGACATCGACTTGGGGAGGCGGCGGCGCCGGGGGCGGCGCGTCCTTCTTGCATCCGGCTGTCAATCCGATCGCCAGGAGTCCCGGCCAGAACAACACTTTCACTCGTCGATCCTCAGATCAGGGGTGTCTATTGACGGTCCGGCAAAGCGGCGCATATCTTACCTACCGACCGGTCGGTATGTCAATAGCCGGACGCTGGGAGGCCCGAATGCTGGACGAACGGACCAATACGGCCGAGCCGTTAGTTGGTGACAAGGTTGAACGCCAGGGGTGCCGTCGCCGGCTCCCGCCCGAGGAGCGACGGGCGGCGGTGCTGACCGCGGCCCTCGAAGTATTCGTCGAAATGGGATTCGAACGGGCGACTCTGCAGGACGTGGCCGACCGGGCTGGGGTCACCAAGGGCGCGCTGTACCACTATTTCGATTCCAAGAACGAGCTCTACCTCGAGGTGATCCGGGATCGGATCGCCGCCCAGGTACAAGCCAGCCAGGCGCTGGTCGCCGCCGCGGAGCCGAGCAAGTCGCGCGAGGAGCTCCTCCGCCAGCTCCTGGAAGCGATGTGGCACGACATGCAGCAGCCCGGCATCATGGAGCTGATCAAGCTCCTGATGGCCGAACTGCCCAAGTTCCCCGAGTGCGGCCGCGCGTTCTTCGAGGAGCTGGTAGTGCCGGCCCGCCGCCCCACCCGATCGGCGCTGGAACGGGGCGAATCGCCATCCGAGCGAGACGACCAGCTGATCGACATCGTCGTAGCGGTGCTGCCCACCATGTTGCTGGGGGTCGGGCTGAGCCAGGGAATGTTCAAGGGCGTCGATCCGATCGATTTCCGGAGCGACCAGGTGGGGAAGGTCGTCATCGACATACTGCTTCAGGGCGCATTGGCAGCGCTCGAACGCTAGCGCCCGGGTTACGCGGCCCGCTTGCGATATTGCCGCACCGCCAGCGGCAGCACTACCGCCCCAATGAGGACGAGCATTCCGAGTTGACGCGCCACATCGGCTGCGCCGGCGCCTTTCAAGAGTACCGCACGCATCAGACGAACAAAGTGAGTCACCGGGTTGAGCTGGGCCAGCCACTGCGCCCAGTCCGGCATCCCGCGAACCGGGGTGAACAGGCCGCTCATCAGGACGTAGATCAGCATCAGCGCAAAGGTGATGAAAATGGCCTGCTGCTGAGTCTCGGCGATGGTTGAGATCCAGAGGCCGATCCCCAATGCGCCGAGCAGGTAGATTGCAGCGGCCGCGAAGACCAGCAGGAGACTCCCGCGAATCGGTACCGCGAAGGCGAAATGCGCCAGGATCAGTCCGAGCGCCAGATCGAGCAGCGCCAGACTCCAGAGCGGAATCAGCTTGGCCGCGATGAAGGTGGATCGGGTGATCGGCGTGACGTTGAGCTGGTCCAGGGTGCCGGCCTCCTTTTCGCGTACGATGTTCATCGCGGTAAGGAGGGTCCCGATCATCGTAACCAGCACCACCAGGATCCCGGGCACCATGTAGTCGATATACCGGAACTGCGCGTTGTACCACCCGCGCTGGCGTACTTCGATCGTGCCGCGCAGCGGCTCGCTCCCGGCGCCGAGCTCAGCGGAGTACCGCTCCAGAATTTCCGCCACGTACGCCTGCATCACCCCCGCCGCGGCGCCATCCTCGGCGTTGAAGATCAGCTGAACGGTCCCATGACCGGTGCGAACCAGCTCCCGCTCGAGCCCCTGAGGTACCACCACGATGAGATCGGTCCGGCGGTCGAGCATCGCCTCGTTGGCGAGTTCCACCGACGGCGAGGCTCCGGCCAGGCGAAATCGCCCCGAGGCGGTGAGCCGATCGGCCACGCCCCGTGAAACCGG
>DASSTY010000122.1:0-3917 GCA_035707585.1 Gemmatimonadales bacterium | reverse complement strand
CACCGAACACGGAATCGCCCGGATCAACGACTCGCTCCGAGCCCGCCGCATCGCGCCACGATTCGCCGACGAAGCCCTGGCGCTGCTCGTCTCCGGCGATTCGCTCTTCGTCGGCACTCCGCTCGGCGTGTTCGTCACCCTCGGCGATACGGCATCGCTGGTGCGCCTCCCCGGACTCGGCGAGTCGGCCACCTTCCGGGTGCCGGTGCTCCGACTCGCCTGGCTCAGCGATACCCTGGTAGCGCTCACCCGCGACCGGCTCTACTGGCGCAACCCCTCGGGCGAGTGGACCCTCGGCCCCGATCTGTCCGGCACGCTCGGCGGATTGCGCGAGCTGGTGGCCGACGGCGATGGGTTCTGGGTCGCGGGAGACAACGGCGTTGGCTACGTTCGGCTCGGCACGCCACCGCTGCGACCGCTCTTCTTCGGAGATATTCCAGGGCCCGTCACCGGACTCGCCGCCGATCAGAACTATCTCTGGGTCGGCACCACCAACGGATTGGCGCGCTTTCGCCTCGATGCCATCCGGCCATGACTCATCTCGACATGGCGGGCGGGCCCGAGTTCGATCGCATCCGCGCAATCGCCCGCGCGCTCGGCTCAGGTGCCGCTCCCATCGGCGACGACTGCGCGCTGATCCCGTTCGGCGGGGAATTCCTGGCGCTCAGCACCGACCTCACAGTGGAAGACGTTCATTTCCGGCGCCAATGGCTCACGCTCGATGAGATCGGATGGCGGGCGGCTGCCTCGGCCCTGTCGGATCTCGCGGCCGAAGCGGCCGAACCGATCGGATTGCTCGCGGCGCTGTCCCTGCCGGCTGGCACCGATGATGCCGCCGCCGCAGCGATCATGACCGGAATGGGCGCCGCCGCCCAGTCGGTCGGTGCCGAGGTGCTCGGCGGCGATCTCTCCCGCGGACCGTCGCTCGGCATCGCCGCGACGGTCGTCGGCCGGACCCGTCGCCCCGTCACCCGCGCCGGCGCCGAACCGGGCGATGGCGTCTGGGTTACCGGGCAGCTCGGCGGAGCGGGCGCCGCTTTGCAGAGTCTCCAGCGGGGAGAATCGCTGACCCCCGAACAGCACCGATTCTTTGCTCGGCCCGAACCCCGCGTCGCGGCCGGTATCTGGCTGGCGGAGTATGGAGCCCGCGCCATGCTCGATCTGTCCGACGGGATCGCCGCCGATGCGCCGCATCTCGCTGCTGCGTCGAAAGTCGCGATTTCGATTCACCTCGAACTGCTTCCCTGTGCCGACGCGGTGTGCCAGGCCGGCGATCGAATCGGGGTGGCGCCAGAGCAGTTCGCGGCGGAGGGCGGGGAAGACTACGAGCTCCTTGCCGCCATGCCGCCCAGCTTCACGATCGAGCACGCCGACCAGTTCACCGCGGTTCACGGCCTGCCGCTCACCCGGATCGGGGAAGTCGCCCAAGGCGCCGCTGGTGCAACGTTTTTGTTGCATGGTGCGCCGATCCGGCTCAGCGGCTTCGATCACTTTGCCTGATGGGACAACTCCGCTATCTGCTGACGCTCCCGGTCGCCACCGTGCATCACTCGATGCGGGCGGCGCTGGCGGGGCTCCGCGGCGAGCGTTTCCAGCCCGGCGGTGTGTATGATGACGCGCCCCGCGCCTGGAGCCGCAGCATCCTGAAGGCGGCCGGCGTGCGGGTCGACGTCAGCGGCCTGGAACACCTGCCGAGCGATCAGGCGTGTGTGATTGTCTCCAATCACAACTCCTTCATGGATGTCTGGGTACTGGCCGCGGCGCTTCCGGGGTCGGTCCGGTTCATCGCCAAGCAGGAGCTGTTCAGGATTCCCCTGCTGGGCCGCGCCATGCGAGCGAGCGGCCAGATCAGTATCGATCGAAGTCAGCTCCGCTCCGCCATGGGCGCGTACGACGACGCCATCGCGCGGCTTCGCGAGGGGATTTCCCCAGTGATTTTCGCCGAGGGGACCCGCAGCCGCACCGGCGCGCTGCAGTCGTTCAAGAAGGGCCCGTTCGTGCTGGCCATCGCGGCTCAGGTTCCGGTCGTGCCGGTGTACATCGCGGGCAGCCGCGAGGTGCTTCCTCCCGGCAGCATGCGGGTTCGCCCCGGGACGATCTCGCTCCGAATCGGCCAACCGATTCCTACCGCCGGTCTCACGCACGACGATCGCGACCGCCTGTCGGCGCGGGCCCGAGCCGCCATGGAGTCGCTCGCCGCCAGCGTTGACGCCATTCCAGCCGAGGACTAAGCTTCCTGCCCATGAGCACCATCATCGAAGTCCACGCGCGCGAAATCCTCGATAGCCGGGGCAACCCCACCCTCGAAGCTGAGGTCACTCTCGCTGATGGGACGGTCGGCCGGGCCGCGGTGCCCAGCGGCGCCTCCACCGGTGAACACGAAGCGGTAGAGCTTCGCGACAAGGACCCCGAGCGCTACGGCGGCAAGGGAGTGATGGAGGCGGTTCGGAACGTCAACGAGGTGCTGGCGCCGCGGCTGGAAGGAATGTCCGCGGAAGATCAGATCAGCCTCGACGCCGAGATGATGGACATCGACGGCACACCCAACAAGGGGAAGCTGGGCGCCAACGCGATTCTCGGGGTTTCGCTCGCGGCCGCCCGCGCCGCGGCCCGGCATGTCGGCCTGCCGCTCTATCGGTATCTCGGTGGTCCGATGGCGCACGTGCTGCCGGTGCCGATGATGAACATCCTGAACGGCGGCGCCCACGCCTCCAACAACGTGGATGCCCAGGAATTCATGGTCGTGCCGGTTGGCAGCGACGATTTCCCCGACGCGCTGCGGATGGGTGTCGAGGTCTTTCACTCGCTCAAGAAAGTGCTGACCCAGCGCGGGCTTTCCACCGCCGTCGGCGACGAAGGCGGTTTTGCGCCGATGCTGCCGTCCAATGAGGCGGCGCTCGACGCTGTGGTCGAAGCCATTCAGGCCGCCGGCTATGAGCCGGGCAGCGATGTCGCGATCGCGCTGGATGTGGCCGCGTCGGAGCTCTATCAGGATGGCGAGTACGTCTTCAAGAAGGGCGACCGCAGCCAGCGATCGGCGGCCGGGATGATCGATCTCTACTCCGAATGGGTTGAGCGATATCCCATCGTGTCAATTGAAGATGGCCTGGCCGAAGACGATTGGGAGGGCTGGGTTCAGCTCACCGAACGGCTGGGCGATCGGATCCAGCTGGTAGGAGACGACATCTTCGTCACCAACGTCGAGCGGCTGGGCCGCGGAATCGAAGAAGGTGCCGGCAACGCGATTCTGGTCAAGGTCAACCAGATCGGAACGCTCACCGAAACGCTGCAGGCCATCGAGCTCGCCAAGAGCAGTTCGTACGGCGTCATCATTTCGCATCGGTCGGGCGAAACCGAAGACACCTTCATCGCCGACCTGGCAGTCGCCACCGGGGCGGGGCAGATCAAGACCGGCAGCGCCAGCCGCACCGACCGGGTGGCCAAGTACAATCAGCTGCTCCGGATCGCCGAAGAGCTGGGTGAAACCGCGTACTATCCCGGCCGAGACATCTACAACCTGTGAAGCCGCTCCGCTGGGTCGCCGCCGGTATTGCCGTCGCTGCCGTCGTCTTCGCGGTGGAGGCCGGGGAATACAGCACCGGCGATTATTTTACGCTGCGGCATGAGGTGCGTGCCCAGGAGCAGGAAGTGGCGCGGCTGCGGGTGCTGGTCGATTCGCTGAACAAGGTTGCGGTGGCGCTGGAGACCGATCCGCGGGTGCAGGAAAAGGTGGCGCGGGAATCGTGGGGCATGCTCCGGAAAGGCGAGTTCTTCTACAGCATCGTTCACGACTCGGCGCTTGACTCGGCGCGCGGCGTCCGCTAGGATTGCGGCCTCTCAGGGCAGGGTAGCTCAGCTGGTTAGAGCACGGCACTCATAATGCCGGGGTCGCGGGTTCGAGTCCCGCCCCTGCTATC
>DASSTY010000121.1:0-2505 GCA_035707585.1 Gemmatimonadales bacterium | reverse complement strand
CCGTATTCCGACGAGCTGCTGCCGCACCCGGTTGTGCTGCCGCAGCGCGCGGCGTCGGCCGTGGCGCCGTCGGCTCGGAGCCGCGCGCGCGATTGGGGATGGCTCTTCGCGATTTGTATCGTCGGCCTCGCGGGTGAGTGGTTTGCGCGCCGCCGACTGGGACTTCGGTGAGGGAAACAACGCGATGTTCAGTGGCAGGATCGGGTCGGGTGAAAAACCGAGTCTCTGGAAACGGATCAAGCGTCTGGCGCTCACCGATGTGGGTGCGCTGGTTCGCGGTCTCAATGCCGATGACCTCGAAGAACTCGAGCGGGTGCTGATCGAAGCCGATTTCGGAGTGGCCGCCACGGTGGAGCTGACCTCCGCGCTGGAAGACCAGGTACGGCTCGGCAAGCTCAAGACCGAAGCCGATCTTCGGCAAGCGCTGCAGGAACGGATCGCGGCGATGCTCGACGGCACCGAAGCTCCCGGCCGCTTGGCGCAGGCAGATCCGGGGCCAACTGTAATTCTGGTGGTCGGCGTGAACGGAGTCGGCAAGACCACCACGGTGGCCAAGCTGGCCAACCGGCTCAGGGGAGAGGGCCGCTCGGTGCTGCTGGCGGCGGCAGACACTTACCGCGCCGGTGCCATCCAGCAGCTCCAGGTGTGGGCGGATCGACTGAAAGTTCCGGCGGTTACCGGTGCACCCGGCGGCGATCCCGCCGCGGTCGCGTTCGACGCGGTCGACGCTGCGGTGTCTCGCAGCATCGATACCGTGCTGGTCGATACCGCGGGGCGCCTCCATACCCAGGAAGGGCTGATGGCCGAGCTCGGCAAGGTGGCCCGGGTCGTGGGGCGCCGGCTTCCCGGTGCGCCGCATGAAGTGCTGCTGGTGCTGGACGGAACTGTTGGCCAGAATGCGATCCAGCAGGGCCGGCTCTTTTCCAAAGCGGTGCAGCCAACCGGAATCATCGTCACCAAGCTCGACGGCAGCGCGCGAGGCGGTGCCGTGACGGCGCTGCGCCGCGAGCTGGGGCAGCCGATTCGCTTCATCGGTACCGGCGAACAGATCGACGACCTCGAGCCGTTCGATCCTGAGCGTTTCGCCGCGAGTCTTCTGGCCGAGTAGCGCCGCCTCCGTATCCCATCGCATGCCGCGCACCGCGCCCATCCGGCTCGACACACCCGTCAAGTTTCTCAAGGGCATCGGTGAGCGCCGGGCCGAGGCACTGGCGCGCCTGGGCATCCGCACCGCCCAGGATCTGCTCTGGCATCTCCCCCACCGCTATGTCGATGCCTCCACCGTGACGCCGCTGGCGCGCGCGTCGGTGGGGCTGGAAGTCGCTTGTGTGGGCCGGGTCGTCGCCAAAGGGGTACTCCCGACCAAACGCGGTCTTCGGATCTTCCACGCGGTGCTGCGCGATGATAGCGGCCTCCTCGAATGTGTCTGGCCCGGTCAGCCGTTTCTTGACCGAACGATCGCTGTTGGCCAGACGCTGCTGGTCTCGGGGCCGGTGCGATTTTACCATGGCCGGCAGATGGCCCCGCGCGAATATCTGGTGCTGGCCGACAGCGACGGCGAGGCTGATCCGCTCGCGGCGGGAAAGGTGCTGCCGGTGTATCCGGCCACCGAGGGACTGAGCCACAAGGTGATCCGCGGATTGATCGAGCGGCATCTCGAGAGTCTGCTCGCCGTGGCGGGCGACGATGCTACACCCGAATCGGCTCGACGCGCGCTCGACCTCCCCACCTTGCACGAGGCGCTCCTGGCGGTGCATCGGCCCGAGTCGCTCGCCGCGGCGGAGCGGGGGCGCCAACGGCTGGCCTTCGACGAGCTGCTCGATCTCCAGCTGATGCTGACGCGGGCGCGCACCCTGGCCAAGCGGCATCGCAGCGGGGTCGCCTTCGAAGTGAAGGGCGAACTGACCACGGCCCTGCGCCAGCAGCTCCCCTGGCCGCTCACGACCGATCAGCAGCACGCCATCCGCGAAATCGTGACCGACATGACGGCCAACGAGCGGATGCACCGCCTGCTGATGGGCGACGTCGGGACCGGCAAAACCGTGGTGGCGCTCTTTGCGATGCTCCTCGCCGTGGAGAACGGCTACCAGGCAGCGCTGATGGCGCCGACCGAACTCCTGGCCGAACAGCACGGGGCGACGCTGACGCGGCTGCTGGAACCGCTGGGGATCCGGCCCGAGCTGCTGCTCGGGCGGCTCACGGCCGGCGAGAAGAAGGCGGTGCGCGACAAACTGCGCACCGGCGCCACCCGGCTGGTCATCGGGACGCACGCGCTGGTTCAGGAGAGCGTGCACTTTCAGCGGCTCGGCCTGGTGGTGATCGACGAGCAGCATCGATTCGGCGTCGAGCAGCGCGCGGCGCTGATCGGCAAAGGCGCTGCGCCCGACGTACTGCTGCTGACCGCGACGCCGATTCCGCGGTCGCTGGCGCTCACGTTATATGGCGATCTCGACGTCTCGACTCTGCGGCAGCGCCCGCCGGGACGCGGCACCGTTCGGACTGCGC
>DASSTY010000120.1:0-5015 GCA_035707585.1 Gemmatimonadales bacterium | reverse complement strand
AGCATCCAGAGCATCGACGAATCCACCGCCATCGCCTCGCCGACGGTGAGCAGAACCAGCGCGATTCCCTGCGGATTGCGAACGAAGGCGTACGGCCCGGTGGTAACGAGGTTGCGGGTGCGATCGAGCGGGAAAGGCGTTCCCTTACCATCGCGTACCAGGTGGGCAGCGGCCCAGAGCGAAAGGCACCAGCCGGCGACCAGGAGCAGCAAGCCGGGGACCGCCAGATCCCAGGCCCGGAGGCGAATCACCGTTACCGCCGGATCGTAGTGGAGCAGCCCGGCGGGGAGCACGATCAGCCACACGCCGCCGACCAGGACGGAGTAAAGCAGGCTTCGAATCCAGAGCCAGGTCTTTCGTGGTTGGTGGGAAGTCACGACCCCCTCCGGCGCGCTGGCGCCAATTGCAGAGTCGACTGCATTCGCGGCGGCGCCACAGGGTGGTGGCGCGAGCGGATCCCAGGATGCCATGAAGATTTGTGCGCTGCTCTGACGCTCTGGCCGCTTGATTAACTGTCGGCGCAGTCGCGTGCGGGTCGCATCCCGTCACGCCGCAGCCGGAGGCCCGGGCGGCGATCACTCTCGATAGCGCATGGATCGTTGCCGATGTCGCCCGGTCGCTCAAAATCACTCCACCAGACACCTATCGGGTCTCTGATTGGGAGCGCCGCCCCGATCACATCTGCTTCCGGTTCGAAGTGCTTCCCCCGCCCGATGTGCGCCTTCCGATTCGTCGAACGACTCGGCGAGCTCCCAGCCGAACTGATCCGCACCGCTCGGAACCGCTCTTCCGCCCGATCGCCACAGCCCCGGCCTCACCGACGGTCCAACCCCGGCCCCGGTCCTCACCACGGGTGTTGGGGACTATACAAGTACTTGTATGCCTCATTGACGGCCCGGATGAGCCCCCTGGCCGCCGATATGATGCGGCGTTTTTAGGAACCGCAGCGCTGCACCACCGCCAATGCGTCCCCCACGGCGCGCTCACCGCTCTTATCCGACGGATGATTGACTACCCGGAGCCGGCCCGCTGAATCGGGGTCGGCCACCACCATCGTGGTGGAGCCGCCGCCGTCCAGGTTGATCGCCTCGGGGGCGCCCAGCGCCAGCATCAACGCCGCCGTTTCGCGGAGCGTCATCCCGGCATCGTGCGGGGTGCGGCCATCGATCGTCGCGAGAATGAGCCGAGTGCCGTTCCGCGCGATTCCCGCCGCGGTTCGCGGATTGCGCCCCCGAAATCCCGCCGAGCCGAAGGTATCCGCCTCCGCGGCAATCATGCTGTCTCGCACCAGCACCGGTCGACCACCCACCGCCTGCAGCGGATGAAACGGAACCAGCACGCCGTCAACCAGCGAAAAGAATTCGACGCGGGCAATGCCCGCCGAATCCACCGCGAGCACCGGCTGATCGATCGGCGGTGTGCGCATCGCCCCGCTGGCAACCAGCAGATTGGTCGGGGTGCCGGTTCGGAGATTGAAGAAATCGGCGTTGACCCCGCCCAGCACCCGCTCACCCTGCGCCAGCTCGGCGAGCAAATCCGAAGTCCTCTCGCGGCCCAGGGGATGCCCCGCGCCTGGCACTGCCTCGACGGTAGTGCATCGATCAAGACGAATCGACAGGACGTTGATGGTCCACGGCCCTGCCGACGAACGTATCATCGTGTGGGTGACGCCGTCCGCGATCTGCTCGGTCTCTACGCTGTCGACCGCAAAAGGCATCGCGCCGAGCGGCGACGGGGCAGGGGAGTGCCGCGGAGTGCACGCGGCCAGCAGCAGAGAGATGCCGGCCAGGAGCGAGCGGTGTTTCATCACGCCAGCTTCCGCACGATAGCAAACTCCTCCACCGCGGCCACCACCTGCAGGGCGCAGAGCACCCGGAACGGCAGCGCCGGCCCGCCCAGCAGCAGCACCGGAAGCGCGATCGCCATCCCGACTGCCAGCGCCTTGGACATCCGCGTGTGCAGTGCCGGGATCCGTCCGGAACGCACCAGCCCCCACACCGTCGGCGCGAAGTACGCTACAACCGCCAGCACCAGCCACGCCGCCTCGCGCCGCATCAGATCGGGCCACAATACGACTAATCCTGGCAGCGCTGCCGCCACCAGGATATAGTCGCCCCAACTGTCGAGCCGCTTTCCAAGTTCCGACGTTGCGTCGAGCCACCGCGCCAACAAACCATCCAGCGCGTCGGTTGCCAGCGCGCCGATCAGCAATCCAAGAAACTGCGAGCGGCGGCCGGTCAGCATCGCGGGCACCAGCGCGGCCGCCAGCGCGATCCGGAGCGAGCTGATCGCGTTCGGGATCCGCTGGCGCGCGCTCCAATTCATCTACCGGTGCCGGTACCCGCCATTCCGGTCGCCCCGTCGCTGGTGTCGCCCTTGAGATAGCGCGCCAGCCAGCGGTCGGTGTTCTGCTGGATCAGCAGGTAGCTCATGAAATTGTAGGCGGCGCCGTGGTGCCCCGGCGGATAGAGCCGCAGCGCGACATCATGTCCCGCATCGGCCATCGCGGTGAGAAGCTGCATGGTGTTCTGGGGATGAACGTTGTCATCCATCATCGAGTGAATCAGCAGCAGCTTGCCGGTGAGCGCCTTGGCTCCCTTCACCGCCGAACTCGAGTCGTACCCCGCCTGGTTGGCCGAGGGCGTATTCATGTAGCGTTCGGTGTAGATGTCGTCGTACAGCCGCCAGTCGGTCACGGCGGAGTTGGCGACGCCGACCTTGAAGATGTCGGGATACCGCTCCATGGTGTACACCGTCGAATAGCCGCCGTAGCTCCCGCCCATGATCGCAATGTGATCCCCATCCACGAACGGCAGCTTGGCCAGATACCGGGCCGCCTCCGCAAAGTCGTGGCTCTCCCACTTGCCGAGGTGCTGGTAGACGATCTTTTCGAAGGCGCTGCCGTAGTTGTTGGAGCCCCGGTTGTTGAGCCCCACCACGATGTAACCGTGCTGGGCCAGCCACTGCGACCACCCGCTGCTGTCGAAATCATCGTAGACCTGCTGCGATCCCGGGCCGCCATAGATGTCGAACACCACGGGGTAGCGCCTGGTTGAATCGAACGGGATCGGCCTGATCATCGAGCCGTCGAGCTTGACTCCATCCGAGGTGGTGAAGCTGAACAGCTGCGGCGACGAGTAGGCGTTGGTCTTGAGCCATTCGGTGACGCGGGCGTTGTCTTCCAGCTTCTTGAGCATCTTCCCGCCGGTGGCCCACAGCTCCACCTGCCTCGGCTGATTCACTGCCGACCAGCGATCGATGTAGTACCGCGTGTCGGGGGACATGTCGATCCGGTGGGTGCCGTCCGGCCTGGTAAGGCGTTTGGTCTTCGTGCCGTCGAACGTCACCGAGTAGAGCTGGCGCTGCAGCGGCGACGCCTGGGTCGAGGTGTAATAGATGGTCTTGTGGGCCGGGTCGATCCCTTCCACCCGGGTAACGCTCCACTTTCCGCTGGTCACCTGGTTCACCAGCTTGCCTGAGTAGTCGTAGCGATAGATGTGCTGCCAGCCGTCCCGGTCGGAAATCCAGAAGAATTCGTGGCTCTTGGCCGGGAAGGTGATCATGTCCTGCACGCCGGCGTAGAAATCGAAAATGTCGATCCAGGTATCCGACTTCTGGCTCATGACCAGGCGCCGCCCGCCGGTGGTGACATCGAAGAAGAAAATCTTCATTTCGTTCTGCGGGCGATTGAGCGTCACCACCGCCAGCGTGTCGGGCCGGCTGGTCCAGTAGATCCGCGGGATGTAAGTGTCGGGGCCTTCACCGGTATCGAGCCACTGGTTCCTGCCGGTATGCACGTCGACCACGCCGATCCGGACATGGGCGTTGGAATCACCGGGCTGCGGAATGGCGATCCGGTCCCACTCGGGGTGGACGCCCGAGAAGTCGGTCAGCTGAATCGCCGGCTCGGGGCGGACATCGAACTGCCAGTAGGCGATGTGCCGGCTGTCGGGCGACCAGCTCCACGCCTGCGCCAGACCGAATTCCTCCTCATAGACCCAGTCGAAATGTCCATTGAAGATCGAGTCGCTCCCGTCTCGGGTGAGACGGGTCTCCTGCCCCTTGCTCATGTCATAAACGAACATGTCGCCGTCGCGCTCGTAGCCGAGCATCGCGCCGTCGGGCGAGAGCTCACCGGTGCGGGCGCCCTTGGCCGCGAGCTGCAGGGAGCGATCGGCCAGCGAGTAGACGTAGAAATCGGCGATGCCGGAGCGGCGGTAGATCGGCTGGAAGTTGGTCTGGAACACCAGGTGATGCGAGTCGTGCGCCCACTGAAACGAGCGGTAGTTGAACGGCTCCTGGCTCTTGGGAAAGGTCATCCCCTTGGCCGTGAAGAGCAGGGTATCCTTGCCGGTGGCCGGATCGAGTGCGCGGATCTGTTCGCCCGAGTCGGTGCGAATGGTAAACGAAAAGCGCCGGCCCCCATCGATCCAGTTGACGTCCTGCGGCCCGGCACTCCCCGACAGCGCCCCCGAGGCGCGCAGCGCATCGGTCAGGTTGGCGAAGGTGGCCTTCTGCTGTGCCCGGGCCGGGGCGGCCAGAACCAGCAGACCGGCGGCCAGGGTGATCACCCCACGGATCACGCGCATGCGAATTCCTCTCTGTCGAATGGATCCCGCGGCTGGGCGGGCGGGTAGCTACAGGATTATCCCCAGCGGCGGGGCTGGCGTCTAGGGGTTAGGGGCTAGGCGCTAGGCGCTAGGCGCTAGGGGCTAGTCGCTAGTCGTGGGTCGTGGGACGTGGGACGTGGGAAGCGGGAAACGGGAAGCGGGAAGCGGGACGCGGGTGAGCCGCTACGCGCCCGATCTCTCGACCGCCGAGCGCCGTCATCCCGGGCGCGGCGCCCGTCATCCCGAGCGAAGCGGCCGTCAGGCCGCGGAGTCGAGGGATCCAGCCAGTGGTGCCGGTGAGCCGCTACGCGCCCCGGTCCCTCGGCTGCCGAGCGCCGTCATCCCGAGTGAAGCGAAGGATCTTGCCGGCGGGCGCCCCGACCAGCGCTGCGAGCCACCGGGTCG
>DASSTY010000119.1:0-3559 GCA_035707585.1 Gemmatimonadales bacterium | reverse complement strand
CGGCTCGCCGAGCACGATCTCACTACCAGTCAATTCGGAGTGCTGGAAGCGCTCTATCACCTGGGGCCGATGCACCAGTGCGAGCTGGCCCAGCGGATTCTCAAGACCAGCGGCAACATGACGCTGGTGATCGACAACCTGGAGAAGCGCGGGCTGGCGCGGCGGGAACGCTCGGAGGAAGACCGCCGATTCATCCGGGTGCATCTGACCGAGGCGGGGCACGATCTGATCGAGCGAATCTTTCCTGGTCACGCCGACGCCATCGTCGCCGAACTTGCGGTTCTTACTGCCGACGAGCAGCGCCAGCTGGGCCAATTGTGCCGCCGCCTGGGAAAGCGGGAGAGCTGAGCTGGTATGGCGGCTGATCTTGGGCTGATCCACCGCTGGGTCGCGCCCAGGCCGGGGTATGACCGCACCCTGCTCCTGCTGCACGGCACCGGTGGCAACGAGAACGATCTGATCCCGCTCGGTTGGGAGCTGGCGCCCGGGGCCGGCCTGCTGAGTCCGCGGGGCGCGGTGCTGGAGGAGGGAATGCCCCGGTTCTTCCGGCGAATCTCACCCGGTGTATTTGATGTCGAGGACCTGCGGCGTCGCACCGACGAACTGGCTGCGTTCCTCGCTCGGGCGGCGGAGCAGTACGGGTTCGATCCGCGGCGGGTGATCGCGGTGGGCTACTCAAACGGCGCCAACATCGCCGCCAGTCTTCTGCTGCTTCATCCGGGCGCGCTGGCGGGTGCCGTTCTCTTTCGCCCGATGATTCCGTTCACTCCCGATCCGCTGCCCGATCTGAGCGGGTTGCCGGTGCGAATCGCGGCGGCGCGCGACGATCTGCTGGTTCCGCCAGCCCAGAGCGAAGCGCTGGCCGAGCTGTTGCGCGCCGCGGGCGCCGAGGTGGATCTCGTCTGGCAGCCGGGTGGCCACGCTCTCGGGCGAACCGATGTGACCACCGCGGCGGAATGGCTGGCCTCTATCGGTTCCTGAACTTCGTGTTAGGTTGGGATTGTCCCCCTCGGAGAGGTCCTATGCAGACAGATGCAGCGCTCGAACAGGAGCGGCTCCTGCTGGCCGAGCGGCTCCTGACCGGCATCGAACGGCGGCACGGACTCCCTCACATCAGCGCGTACGAGCTGCAGCCGGTAGCGGTCGACCGATTCCTCGTTGCCTATCTTCCCGAATCCCGCGCCGGCGCCCCCGCACCGCAGGCTCTCGAATTTGCTTTTACCGAAACTCTGAGCGACGCACTCGAACTCCTCCGCCGAGTAGTCAGCGAAAGCCCCGACGGGATGGGGTCGGCGTGCTATGTGCATGATTTGAATACATGGTAGGGGGAGAGACGGACAGACGGACAGGCGGACAGACGGACACTCGGCGCTGAAGCGCCGGCTCGGCAGCTACGCTGAAGCGTATCCGGGGCGCCGGGGAATGTCATTCCGAGCAGAGCGCTGTCATTCTGAGCAGAGCGCTGTCATCCTGAGCGCAGCGAAGGATCTTGCCGGCGGTACTGGTAAGCCGCTGCGCGCATCGGCGCGACGCGGACGCCGTCATCCCGAGCGAGCACAGCGAGTCGAGGGATCCAGCCCGCAGTGCCGGTGGCTCGCCACGCCGGTCGGGGCATCGCTGGCAAGATCCCTCGACTCCGGGGCCTGCGGCCGCTTCGCTCGGGATGACGGCCGTCCCGTCTTCCCATCATCCCGTCTTCCCGTCTTCCCGTCCTCCCGTCCTCCCGTCCTCCCGCCACTGTCCGTCCGTCTTTCCGTCCGTCCGTCTCCTTCACCCTTCCCCCGCTTCCTCGCCCTCCGTCTCCAGCCACACCGATCGCACACCTTTGAGACCGCGGAGCTGATCGACCACCTCGAGTGCAGCGAGGCGCGAAAGGATCGGCAGCGCCGCGCGGACGTGGTCTTCATCCTGACCGCGACCGCGATCCACCCGGATCTGCTTGAGCATCACCGGCGCCGCAGCGGCGACCACCGAGGCCAGCGGAACGTCGTTTCGTCCGATCAGTACGTGCAGTTCCATCGCCGGCTGCATGTGCCGGCGCCAGCGAAGCTCCAGCGGCTTGAGGCCGGCCAGGATCAGGAGGATCAGCACCGTGGCGCTCACCGCGGCGACGTAGAGCCCGGCGCCTGATGCGAGCCCGATCGCCGCCACCGACCAGAGACTGGCGGCGGTGGTCAGTCCGCGAATCACCTCCCGCCGAAAGATGATCGTACCGGCGCCCAGAAAGCCGATGCCGCTCACCACCTGGGCGGCCACGCGGGAGGGGTCGAGCGTAACGTGCGGCCCCAGCACCTCATTGAATCCGTAGGCGGAGACGATCATCACCAGGGCGGAGCCGACCCCGACCAGCATGTGAGTCCGGAGCCCGGCGGCCCAGAGGAGCCGCTCGCGTTCCAGACCGATGAGGCTCCCCAGCACCGCTGCGATCAGCAGCCGCAGGACGAGCTCGGGGTTGGCGATCATAGCGTGGTCCCTCCGATGAGCAGTGGTTGGCAGAATTGTAGCCCCACACTGGCCTTTCCGCCCAACCGCCCGTATCGTATTTCCATGCCCATCATCCAGCCGAAGCACCCGTTTGCCGCCGCGCTCGTGACGGCCCTGTTCGTCGCGGCCTGTGCACCGCACCCCGCCGCCCAGCCCTCGCCCCTGGCCAATCCGTCATCGGACGTGACGATGGGCCTGCAGCAGCATCCCGACGTTGCCGCTGCGGTGGCCGCCGTTGACGTGGCCCGGATCCGAGCGACCGACTCCACGCTCGCCGCGTTCGGGACTCGGCACACCATGAGCGATACCATGTCCAACACTCGCGGAATCGGCGCCGCCCGGCGCTGGATTCACGGGCAACTGATGGAGTACTCCCGCGCCTGCAACGGATGCCTCCGAGTGGAGTACGACACCAGCACCGCAACGCTCCGCCGCCGGAGCGGCACGCTGACGATTCCGCTCACCAACGTTATCGCCTGGCTGCCGGGTCGTGACGCTCATCGGCTTGTGATCGTGAGCGGTCACTACGATTCCTGCCGCTGCCAGGAGAATCCCCGTGACTCAACCGGCGACGCCCCGGGAGCCGACGACGACGCCAGCGGCAGCTCGGCGGTGATCGAACTGGCGCGGGTGTTCAGCCAGAAGTTCCCCCACGGACTCGACGCCACGGTGCTCTTCGCACTTTACGCCGGCGAAGAGCAGGGACTGCTCGGCTCCCGCCATCTGGCGGACCGGCTGCACGACGAGGGCTATACCATCGCCGGCGTGATGACCAACGACATGATCGGAAGCGCCACCGGGCAGGGAGGACGGGTCGATTCCAATACCGTGCGAATCTATGCCGGCGGGCCGGACGAAGGCGTCAGTCGAGAGCTGCAGCGCTACGCCTGGGCACTGGGCCGGATCTACCAGCCTGAATTCCAGATTCTCCCGGTGTTCCGGCTCGACCGGATTCACCGCGGGAGCGATCACATCCCATACTACCAGAAGGGCGATCCCGCCATCCGCTTTACCGAGCGGGTGGAAGACTATCGCCGCCAGCATCTCCCGCTCGACACCCTGGCGGCCGTCAACT
>DASSTY010000118.1:0-7638 GCA_035707585.1 Gemmatimonadales bacterium | reverse complement strand
AGGAGTTTCACGCGGAGGCGCGGACAGATCGAGACCCTCGGACATGGCTCACCCGGAGAACACGGTGGGCACGGAGAAAAGGGGGTTCACGCGGAGGCGCGGAGAACGCGGAGGGTTTGTTGTTTTTTTGTGAACTCCGCTTGAAAACCATCCTCCGCGTCCTCCGCGGCTCCGCGTGCAATTCATTCAACCAGCATCGCGATCCTTGGACATGACTCACCCGGAGAACCGGGAGGATCCCGAGGGGTGCGCCACACGGACCCCACAAAACAAAAAACAAAAAAATGACGTTACGGGTGGCGCGCGGAGGTCCGGATAGTCTTACGCCCTCTCTGTGTTCTCCGTGTTCTCCGGGTGACCCCATGTTCAAGGACCCGGACCCCCTCTCCGCGCCCTCCGCGGCTCCGCGTGAAACCACTGGACCAGCATCGCGATCCTTGGACATGACTCACCCGGAGCACACGGAGAACACGGAGGGGTGCGTTACACGGAGCCCAAAAGCAAAAACAAAAACAATGATCTTGCGGGTGATGCAGTGAGGTCCGGATTGTCCTACGCACTCTCTGTGTTCTCCGGGTTCTCCGGGTGAGCCCCATATCCAGGGACCCGGACCCCCTCTCCGCGTCCTCCGCGGCTCCGCGTGAAACTCATGTCCAAGGGCCCGGAACCCCTCCCGCCGATCCTGTCGCCGAGAGTGACCCGGCGCACTACCGGGACGGGAGCGCGGCGGCATGATTGGGGAAACTCTAGCAGGAGGCAGCGATGGCGAGTCCTACCTGGAAACCGCACACCGAGCATGGCGAGCTCAGTACCAAGGAGCAGAACGACCTGCCCGAAAGCGTCTTCGCCTTTCCCAAGGAGCGGAAGGAGCCGCTGACGGACGCGAATCACGTGCGGAACGCCCTGGCCCGGTTCGATCAGGTGAAGGGCGTTTCCGACGCCGAGCGCGACGTGGCCTTCGCCAACATCAAGGCAGCGGCGAAGCACTACGGGCTGAATGTGGAGGAGACCGACTGGCACCAGCTGGGGAAGCACCCCCACACGGAAAACCGCGCCCACTGACGGGGCGCGACGGGGCCGCCGAGGTGGGGCTTGCGCGGATTGGGTCGCTTACGCATAATTATGCGATATGCAGAAACTACCCATCGCCGCGCTGGCCTTCTCCGGCGGGCTCGATACCTCCTACTGTGTCCCCCTCCTCAGCGGACAGGGTTGGGAAGTCCACACCGTCTACGTCCATACCGGCGGCGCCTCCGCTGAGGAGCGCGCCGCCACTCGCCGCCAGGCGCTGGCGGTGGGCGCCGCGGAGCACCACGAGGTGGATGCCCGCGACCAGGTGTTCGAGCGATTCGTTCGCTACCTGATTCAGGGCAACGTCCTCCGTGGTGAGGTCTATCCGCTCAGCGTTGCGGCCGAGCGGACCCAGCAGGTGATCTCGGTGGTCGAGGTGGCCCGGCGCATCGGAGCCACTGCGGTGGCGCATGGATCCACCGGCGCCGGTAACGATCAGATCCGGTTCGACGTCGCGCTCCGGGTGCTGGCGCCGGAGCTCCAGATCCTGACGCCGATTCGCGATGGCGGGGTGCAGCGCGCCGATTCCATCGCCTACCTCGAGAGCCGCGGCCTTCCGGTGCCTCCCCGGGCCGGGAGCTACTCCATCAATCGCGGCCTCTGGGGTACCACCTGGGGCGGTGGCTGGACCCATGACACCTGGGCCGGCCCGCCCGCCGAGCTGATCGAGCCGCCGGCTGATGCGCCGGATGCGCGCGAACTGATCGTGAGCTGGGAGCATGGCGTTCCGGTCGCACTGGACGGCGAGCCGGCGGCCGGCGCGGCGCTGATCGAGCGCCTGGGAGATCTCGCTGCCCAGTACGGCATCGGCCGCAACATCCACATCGGCGAAACGGCGCTCGGCATCAAGGGCCGCATCGGATTTGAAGCGGGCGCTGCCCTCCTGCTCATCGCCGCGCACCGCGAGCTCGAAAAGCTGGTGCTCACCCGGTGGCAGACCTTCTGGAAAGACCAGTTGGGTCGCTTCTATGGCGACCGCCTGCACGAAGGCCAGTATTTCGACCCGGCGCTCCGCGACATCGAAGCGCTCATCATCAGCTCGCAGCAGCGCGTCACCGGCGACACCCGGGTGCGCCTGGCGCCGGGTGCGTTCCAGGTGGTTGGCACCCGCAGCCCCTACTCGATGATGAATCCCGCCGTCGCCACCTACGGCGAAGAAAACCGTCTCTGGACCGGCGATGAAGCCCGCGCCTTCGCGCGCATCTCCGCCATTCCGGCGATGCTGGCAGTCGGCCGTGGGTCGTGAGTCGTGGGTCGTGGCCCCGCGCGGCCCACTAGCGACCAGCAACTAGCGACTAACAACTAGCGACTAACAACTAGCGACTAACAACCAACAACTAGCGACTATCCGATGCCCACCACTCGCATCCGCCTCAACCGCATCGCCTCGTCCACCCGGAACGCCGCGCTCAGCGCCGACGTGATCGTGGGTGACGAGATCGTCTCGCGCGAGGGTTACATCCTTGCCGTGCGGATTCTGGCCGACAAGTCGACCTACAACACGGTGGAAGACGTCACCGGGCGAATGGTTTCTCTGCGGGCTGGTGATGTGCTCGCCGGCACGCTGGGCGTGCGCCGAGCGCTTAGAGGGTATGCCGGCGTCGTTCCCGAGCGCCTGGCCGTGGGCGACACCGTAGAGGTGCTCAACCTGGGTGGGATTCTGGGGCGCTGCACCTCAGTCAATCCGGAGATCGGCCCGCCGTTCAAGGCGGAGGTGCTGGGCGCGGTGCTGGCCTTTCCGGCGCTGGGTGACCGAATCGGCCGGCCCGCTCACATTCGCGACCACGCAGTGCCGCCAGCCGAACATCTGGTGAGCGCCGTTCCGGTGGTTTACATCGCCGGTACCTGTATGAACGCCGGGAAGACCGCGGCCGCCACCGAGCTGGTGCGGGGGCTGACGCGGAGCGGACTTCGGGTCGCCGCCGCCAAACTCACCGGCGTGGCGCTGATGCGCGATGCGCTCTCGATGCTCGATGCCGGAGCGGTTGCGGCGCTCACCTTCAACGATGCCGGCGCGGCCAGCACCCAGGCCGGGATGACGGCGCCGGTTGCCAAGGGGCTGTTCAACCGGCTGGCCGCCGATCCCCGCAGCAAGCCGGATGTGATCGTTGCCGAGCTGGGAGACGGAATTCTGGGGGAGTACGGCGTGCAGGATATTCTGCGCGATTCCGAACTGATGAGCGTTGCCGCGGCGCATGTGCTTTGCGCGCCCGACCCGGTGGGATGCTGGGGCGTGGCCGAGCTCTATGAGCGCGAATATCAGCTTCCCATCACGGTGCTCACCGGCCCCGCTACCGACAACGACGTCGGCCGTGAATTCGTGGCGCGTGCGCTGGGCATTCCGGCGCACAATGCGCTGCGCGATGCCGCCGGCCTGGTGCAGGTAGTGCGTGCGGCGCTGGAGCGGGCACCCATATCGGCGCCGGATCGTCATCCCCGCGGAAGCGGGAATCCAGCTGCCTGGACCCCCGCTTTCGCGGGGGTGACGGGGCGCGAGTGATGGGCCGGGGAGGTGCGGGCGGCGGCCTGCGCGCAGCCGTGATCGGTGCTGCCGGCTATGCCGGCGGCGAGCTGCTGCGGCTGCTGTTGCAGCATCCCGCAATCGAATCGGTGGAGGCCACCAGCCGCAGCCAGAAGGGCAAGCGGCTAGCCGATGTGCACCCGGCGCTCGGCGCGCTCACGGAAGCCTCCTTCAGCGATGCCGATCCGGCCGCTGCGGCGGCACGGAGCGACGTCGTCTTCCTGGCGCTGGAGCATGGCGCGTCTTCGGGCATCGCCGAGTCGGTGCTGGCGGCCAACCCGCGAGTGGTGCTGGATCTCGCCGCCGATTTTCGAATCGCCGACACGGCGCTATATCAACGCTACTACGGGCCGCACGCCGCGCCGTCCTTGCTGCCGCGCTTCTGCTATGGGCTGGCCGATGTCGCAGGTAGCGGGCTGGCGGGTGCGCGGGCCATCGCGGTGCCGGGCTGCTTTGCCACGGCGGCACAACTGGCGCTCTATCCACTGGGATCGCTCGGCGTACCGGTAGATCCCGCGCTCTTCGCCATCACCGGATCGAGCGGCGCCGGGGCGCAGCCGCGTCCCACCACCCACCATCCTGCCCGCGCCAGCAACGTGTTCGCCTACAGCGTGAACGGTCATCGCCACGAGGCGGAAATCCTCCAGCAGTGGCGGCGCTGGACCGGGCGGCCGGATGCCGATGTTCGGCTGATGACTCACTCGGGGCCGTTCGTGCGCGGGATCTATCTCTCCACCCATGTGCGTGCTCCGGCCGGCACCTTCGCCGGCGAACAGGCTCCGGCCGCACTGTTCCAGCGCGCCTATCAGGGTCGCCCGTTCATCCGGCTGCTCGAGGCACCGCCCGAACTGACCCATGTGGTGGGAACCAACGACGCGCGGATTCACGCTCTGGCCAACGCCGACGGTTCGGTGCTGGAGATCTTCGTGGCGATCGACAATCTGATCAAGGGCGCTGCCGGCCAGGCGGTGCAGGCACTGAACCTGGCACTCGAACTTCCCGAAACCGCGGGGCTTCGCCTGGCGGGGGCCTTCCCATGCTGACTGAATCACCCGCTGCCGCAACCAGGGCGGCTCACGTCCCCGTCTACTCGCAATTTCCGGTTCGCGCCGTGAGCGGACGCGGATGCTGGCTCACCGACGAAGATGGCAACCAGTGGCTCGACGCCTACGGCGGCCACGCGGTGTCGTCCACCGGGCACAGTCATCCGGATGTGGTTCGCGCCATCACCCGGCAGGCGGAGCAGCTTCTCTTTTATTCGGCGGTGGTGGCACTCCCGGGCCGCGAGCTGTTGGCCCGCGCGCTGGCCGAACGCTGCCCCGATCCGCTGAACCAGGTGTTCCTCTGCAACTCGGGCGCGGAAGCCAACGAGAACGCGCTTCACCTGGCGCGCCGGCGCACCGGCCGTTCGGGCGTGGTGTCATTGGAGGGCGGCTGGCACGGGCGCACGGTTGCGGCGCTGGCATGCACCGACGGCGCCAAGTATCAGCGCTGGGCCGAAGGCGCCGGGATGCCGCTCTCCCGCAAGGTGCCGTTCAATGACGCCGACGCACTGGCCCGCACCGTAGACCAGACGACCGCCGCCGTCATCATCGAACCGGTTCAGGGAATGGCCGGAGCGCGCGACTGCTCACCGGAATTTCTCCAGGCCGCCCGGGAGATCTGCACCGCTGCCGGTGCGGCGCTGATCTTCGATGAAATCCAGTGCGGGGTCGGCCGTTGCGGCGCCTTTACCGCCGCCGAATCGTTCGGCGTCACGCCCGACGCGCTGACCCTGGCCAAGGGACTCGCGTCGGGCCTCCCGGCCGCAGCGGTGGTCGCCAACCCGTGGCTCACCGATTCGCTGGTCACTGGCGACCTCGGCAGCACGTTCGGCGGCGGGCCGGTGATCTGCGCCGCCGCTCTTGCCACCCTCGAAGTCCTCGACCGGGAAAACCTGATTGCCAACGCCGCCCGGGTAGGCGCCTATCTTTCCGAACGGGCGCTAGCCCTTGGCGTTCCCCGGGTCACCGGGCGCGGTCTGCTGCTGGGCCTTCATCTGGGCCGACCCGCCGCGCCGGTTCAGCAGGCGCTCTTCGCCCGCCGGATCCTGACCGGGACCGCCACCGATCCGCAGGTGCTTCGGCTCCTGCCGCCACTCTCATTCGCAGTCCCGGAAGCCGACCTGCTGCTGGCCGGCCTGGAGGAGGCACTTCGGTGACGAAACAGGATTTTCTGGCTCTGGAAGACTGGAGCCCCGAACATCTCAGCGAGGTGCTGGACCTCGCCGAGCGAGTCAAGCGGGGAGAGATCACCGGCGGACTCGAGCGCAAGGTGCTGGCGATGGTTTTTCTCGATCCCAGTCTGCGCACCCGCACCAGTATGGAAACCGCGATGTTCCTCCACGGCGGCCACGCCATCGTGCTGGAACCGGGGAAGGGGAGCTGGGCGCTGGAAACCCAGCGCGGCGCGGTAATGGATCGCGACACGGTGGAGCACATTACCGAAGCGGCGCGGGTGCTGGGGCGCTACGCCGATGCGGTGGGGCTCCGGGCCTTTCCGCGCGGCCGCCAGTGGGACGAAGAGCGCAAGGATACGGTGCTGCATCAGTTCGCCGAACACTGCGAGCGCCCGGTCATCAATCTCGAAAGCGCGCGGCGGCACCCCTGCCAGGCGCTGGCCGATGCCATGACGCTGCGCGAACATCTGGGCGATACCCACCGCAAGCGGTTCGTGCTGACCTGGGCTTGGCACCCCAAGCCGCTTCCCACCGCGGTGCCGGCCAGCGCCGCACTCGCCGCCGCGCGGCTCGGCATGGAGATCGTGATCGCCCGGCCCGACGGCTACGAACTCGATCCCGAGGATACCGCGCTGATCCGCAAGCTGACCCAGGAATCGGGCGGCGGGCTGGTCCACATCAACAACGATCCCGACGACGCGCTGGTGGGCGCCGATGCGGTGTACGTCAAGTCGTGGGGATCGCTCCAGGCCTTCGGCCGGCCGGAGGAAGAAGCCGAGATGCGCAAGGGTCTTCGCAACTGGCGAATGACCGAGGCGCGGCTCCGCAACACTCGCGGCGGGAAGGCGATCGTGATGCACTGTCTCCCGGTGCGGCGCAACGTGGAAATCGACGATGCTGTGCTCGACGGCCCCAATTCGGTGGTGGTCGACGAGGCGGAAAACCGGCTCCACGCGCAGCGGGCGTTGTTGCTCGAGATGATCGGCCGAAAGACGGGATGACGTGACCGAACTTCCCTCGATAGCCGGACTCAAGGGCGCGCTCCGGTACGTCCGGGCGTACCGCGATCAGATCTTCGTCATCAAGCTGGGTGGCGAGGTGCTGAGCGATCCCACCATTCGCGACCAGGCGATGGGGCAGGTGGGGCTGCTCTGGTCGCTGGGGATCCGAGTGGTCGTGGTGCACGGCGGGGGCTCCCAGGCGTCTGCGCTGAGCCGGCGGCTGGGTGTCGAACCGCGGATGATTGCGGGACGCCGCATCACCGACGACGCCGCACTGGAAATCGTCAAGATGACGCTCGCCGGGCAGCTCAACGTGGAGCTGCTCGCGGCTCTGCGGGAGCATCGCGTTCCCGCGGTGGGTCTGAGCGGAGTGGACGCCGATTTCATCACCGCCCGCCGCCGCCCGCTGGTGACGGTCACTGACGACGACGGGGTCGCGAGCCAGGTGGATTTCGGCCACGTCGGCGACATCACGGCGGTCGACACGCGGGTCATCACGACGCTGCTGGACGGCCGCTTCGTGCCGCTGGTGGCGAGCCTCGCCGGCGACGACGCCGGCAACGTTTACAACGTCAACGCCGATACCGTCGCCGAGGCGATTGCGGTGGCGCTCAAGGCGGAGAAGCTGATCTTTCTCACCAGCGTCGCCGGGGTCCTGCGCGACCGCACCGATCCATCCACCCTGGTCACCTTTGCTGATCCCGATGATCTCGCCGAGCTGATGGCCAACGGCGCGCTGGCCGGGGGAATGCGGCCCAAGGTCGAAGCCTGCATTCGGGCTGCCACCAACGGCGTAGAGCGCACCCACATCGTTGACGGGCGCGTGC
>DASSTY010000117.1:0-6765 GCA_035707585.1 Gemmatimonadales bacterium | reverse complement strand
TAACCGGGAAAAGTGGCACGGGCTCGCGGCCTACGATCCCGTTACCGGCGAAGCCCGCAAGAAAGCCAGCGGTCCGCCGGCCTGGACCCAGGTCTTCGGCAACGCGCTGGCGCAACTCGGCGAGATCCATCCTGAGATGGTGGCCATCACCGCGGCGATGCCGAGCGGCACCGGCACCAACATTTTCCAGAAGGCCCATCCGTCGCGCTTCTTCGATGTCGGCATCGCGGAGGGGCATGCGGTCACCTTTGCCGGCGGGCTGGCAACTCAGGGTGTCCGGCCCGTGGTGGCGATCTACAGCACTTTCCTGCAACGCGCCTACGACAACATCATCCACGACATCGCGGTGCAGAAGCTCCCGGTGACGTTCTGCCTCGATCGCGCCGGCCTGGTGGGAGAAGACGGCCAGACCCACATGGGGCTGTACGACATCGCCTATCTGCTGGCGGTGCCGGGGATGACGGTGACGGCGCCCAAGGACGGCGACGAGCTGATCGGGCTGCTCAAGACCGCGCTCACTCATAACGGTCCGTTCTCCACCCGCTATCCACGCGACAAGGCGCCGGCCGAGCCGAAGCAGGTGAGCGAAGTGCCGGCGGTGCCGTACGGCACCTGGGAACGACTCCGCGCCGGACATGACGTGGCGATTCTCGCCGTCGGCACCATGGTGCAACCGGCGCTTGCCGCCGCCGAACAGCTGGCCTCCGAGTCACTCGACTGCACGGTGGTAAACTGCCGGTTCATGAAGCCGATGGATCAGGAGATGCTGCAGGCGCTCACCGCCGAGCACCGGATCTTCGTCACGGTGGAAGAGGGGACGATCGTCAACGGATTCGGCGCGGCGCTGGCCGAGCGGATGCAGACGCTCAACCCGGAAATCCGGGTGGTGGCGCTCGGCGTGCCCGACCGGCTGATCGAACAGGCGCCCCGCGCCGAGCAGCTCGAGCGGGTGGGGCTCACCGCCGGCGGGATCGCGCAGCGCATCGCGGCGCTCCACAACGAGGAGTCGCTCGAGGCGCGATGAATCTCGGCGTCGTCGGCAACCCGCGGTACCCCGGCCTCGCGGCGCTGCTGCACCAGCTCGCCCGCGAAGCGCCGCATCGCGGTTTCCGTCTCTTCACCGAGCCCGAGCTCACCGAATTCTGGGAGCGCCCGCTTCCGGAAATCGGCAGTGAGCCGCTGGATTTTCTGGCGGCCTTCGGCGGCGACGGCACCCTCCTCCGCGCCGCCCGCCTACTCGATGGCGCCGAGGTCCCCATCCTCGGCGTCAATCTGGGCCGGGTCGGATTTCTTACCACGGCATCTCGCGACAATCTCTTCGAGACTCTCGATCTTCTTCGCGCCGGCGAATACACCATCGAACGCCGCCAGGCGCTGGAAGCGATCGTCATCGACGCGCAGGGCCACGCCGGCGAACCGCACACCGCGCTCAACGATGTGGTGCTCCACAAGGGCGGAGTGGCGCGGGTGGTGCGCGTCAAGGTGAAGATCGACGGCGCCGCCGTCGGCCCGTTCAGCGCCGATGGCATCATCGTGGCCAGCCCCACCGGATCCACTGCGTATTCGCTGAGCGCCGGCGGGCCGATCGTGGTGCCCGGCGTCGAAGCGATGGTGGTGACGCCGATCTGCGCCCACACGCTGGCGGTGCGCCCGCTGGTGATTCCTGCCACTTCGGTGGTAGAGGTGCAACCGGAAGACGAAGAAGAGCTCCGGGTTTCGCTCGACGGCCAGGTCGTGGTGGAGCTGGCACCCGGCTGCCGGTTTGAAGTGAGCCGCGCGCCCAATCGGATTCTGCTGGTGCGCACCGGCGCCGATGGATGGTTCGGTGTGCTGCGCAGCAAGCTCCATTGGGGCGATCTTACCGGACGGGAGAACGGCCGGTGATCACCGAACTCCGGGTCCGCGATCTCGCCACCATCGCCGACGTCACCCTGCCGCTGGGCAGCGGGCTCAACGTCCTCACCGGAGAAACCGGCGCCGGCAAGTCGATGCTGGTAGATGCACTGGCGCTCCTGCTCGGCGGCCGGGCCGACAGCGGAGCGGTCCGACCCGGCGCCGGCAAGACGATCGTCGAAGGCGCCTTCGAAGGTTTGTCGGCGCCGCTCCGACGCACCATCGAAGGACTGGGGCTCGACGTCGAAGATTCCCGCGTGGTGATCCGCCGGGAGGTGAGCAGCGAGGGCCGCTCTCGCGCCTGGGTCAACGGCAGCCCCACCACCGCGGCGGTGCTGGCGCAGCTCGGCGCGGTGCTGGTGGATCTCCACGGCCAGCACGAAACCCAGTCGCTGCTCCACGCCGACGCCCAGCGCGACATCCTCGATGCATTCGCGCACGCCGAAGGCGAACGGCACGCGGTGGCCGATGCCCACGCCGGTGTGCTGGCGCTCCGCGCTGAAGAAAAGTCGCTGGCGGAACGGCGGGATGAAGTGCGCCGCCGGGCGGACTACCTGCGGCACGTGGTGCGAGAAATCGATCAGGCGCGGCTCAAGCCGGGCGAGGATGAATCGCTCAAGGTGGAAGCTGCCCGGCTGGGGCAGGCGGGCTCGCTGGCGGAGCACGCGCAGCAAATCGCCGACGCATTGGAGAACGCCGACGGCAACGCCCTCGAGGCGGTGGCCCGGGCAGACCGGCATCTCAGCGCGCTGGAAAAGAGCGATCCCGACGTTGCCGCCTGGCGGGAAATGCTCGACGCCGCCTACGCCAATCTCAGCGAGCTCGCGCGCCTCGCCGCCGACTACGCCAATTCAGTGCAGGAAGATCCCGCCCGCCTGGCGGAGGTGGAAACCCGTCGTGATCTGATCTTTCGGCTCACTCAGAAGTACGGTGCCACGGTGGAATCGGTCCTTGCCGCGCGCGATGAAGCTGCCGCGGAGCTGGAGCTGCTCGACACCGCCGACCCCGATCTCCGTGCGCTGGCCACTCGCCGCGCCGCCGCCGAAGCGGGTCTGCTCGCCGCGGCGGAGGCGCTCTCGGCCAGGCGAAGCCAGGCGGCGGAACGGCTGAGCCGCGCGGTCAACCGTCTGCTTCCCAAGCTGGGATTGACCGGCGGCCGCCTGTCGGTGCAGTTGATGCCGCTCAGCGAACCGGGGTCTACCGGCGCCGAAACGGTGACGTTCACGGTGCAGCTCAATGTGGGGCTCGATGCCAAGCCGCTGGCGCGGGTGGCCTCAGGCGGCGAACTCTCCCGCCTCATGCTGGCGCTCAAGGTGGTGCTGGCCCGGCACGATGCCATTCCCACGCTGGTGTTCGATGAAGTCGATCAGGGAATCGGCGGCGAAGTCGGCGCCCAGGTGGGCGCGGCGCTCGCCGAAGTGGCGGAAGGCCATCAGGTGCTGGTGATCACCCATCTGCCCCAGATCGCCGCGCGCGCCGACCAGCATCTCGTCGTGTCCAAGGAAGCCCGTGCCGGCATTGCCACCAGCGACGTCGCCATCATCCACGGCGAAGACCGCGTTACCGAAGTGGCCCGCATGCTGGGCGACAGCGAAGGCACCGCCGCGCGGCGACACGCGGCGGAACTGATCGGGTCGTGAAGCGGGAGTCGTGGCGCCTGTCATTGCGAGGAGGGGGCGTCAGCCCCCGACGAAGCAATCCGGCGGCATGCGTTACGGGATTGCTTCGTCGGCCTGGCGGCCTCCTCGCAATGACACTCCACACGCATCACTTCAGAACAGCCCTACGTAAATCCGAAGCCTCGCTCGAATCGCCATCGCCTGCGGGACGATGCCGTCGGAAGCGGCGATGACTTTCTCCCAGGTCCAGCTCGCGTCGAGCGGGAGGCCTTTACCTCCGGGGCGCAGGGCGCCGAGATCGGCAAAGGTGAAGCCGGCGCGCAGCACGGTCATGTTCCATTCCGACCCCTCGGCCACGATCGTGGCATCGGCACCGGGAATCGCACCGTCGCTGCTCGAAAAGGTGACCGCGTCGGCCCCGCGGTGGGTGTAGGTTGCGCCGAGCAGAAACGCAAAAGTGCGGCTCAGCCGTACGAACGGCTCGACGCCGATCGAGGTCTCGTCTCCCGGATCGATCCGGAGTGACGCGAGCTGGCTGCGCGGCGCTACCGGGTGCAGCGGCGATGCCACCAGCCGAATGGCATCGCTGGCGAGCTGCCGGTTGTAGAGCCCGGTCAGGCGGGCGCCGAGCAGTCCCGTGCCGACATCGGCCACGATCCGCCCCTGCAGATCCATCTGGTGATCGCCGGTGCCGGCATCGAGAAAGTGCAGCGGCGAATCGGCCTGACCGGTGGGGAGCCGCACCAGTCCTTCCACCGCGACCCGCAGCCCGCCGCGATGGTCGCCCCGATCCCACCGGTCCATTACCGTATACGCCATCCCGACCTCGGCATCGCCGGGGCGGGCCGTCACCAGTTCGCCCAGTGGCAGCGCGCCGATCGGGCCGCCGGGGCTGGTGAGATACTGGCTGAATGCGGCGGCGTCGAGCGGCGTGGACGCGAGCGCCAGTTGAGTGTTGAATCCGGTCACGCCAAACTGCGACAGCGCCGTCTGCACCGCGTTCACCCGCGCAGTCACCGCGTGGCCCAGGTCGCTGTAGGCCAGCGGGGCAAAGGGCGACGCGCTGGCCGGATCTCCGAATAGATTGAACAGATCGTTTCTGAGCGCGGTGGCGTCGCTCAGAGTAGCTTCCGCTGCCGCTTTGCGGGCCGGGTCGCTGTCAAAGGCGCCGGCGGCGATCTGCTGATCGAGCGTGCCGAGGGCGGTGCTGAACTCCTGGAAGAAGGCGGCGTCCTGCTGGCTCCCGGCGGAGTTGCCAAAGGCCGGGCTGCCGGGATTGAATCCGGCGGTGGCCGGATCATCGCTGATCCGGAAGCTGCTTTGGACTCGTGAACGCACCGCCGGCAGGCGGCCGAACAGTGTCAGCCGGCTGGTAATGCCGATTCCCAGCCCTACGATGCCGATGTCGCGATTGATCTCGGCGTCGGTCCGGGTCCGGCCCAGGATCAGTTCCGCGCCGGGATCGCCGGTGATGCGCGCCAGCATCTGATTGGCGCTGGCGAGTGAGGGAATCAATCCGACTCCCAGCGAGTCGCTCTGGAATGCGGCGGCCAGTCCCACGGAAGTGCCGTCGACGAACTGGTGATCCCAGCTCTCGAAGTCGCCGCCCAGTTCCAAGCGCACCGCGCCACGCGGCACCGAGAGCGGCGCCAGTTGCGCCATGAGTGGGCCGGCCGAGCTCATCGCCACCACGCAAGCCACGAGCCCGGCGCGCCAGGTCCATCGCCCCACGAACCCTCCAACTGTGATCGAGATGAGTGCTCCGCTGCGTGAGGCAACTTCGCTCTTCCAGGCCGCCTTTGCCAGTGATCCGGCGGTTCTCGCTTCGGCGCCCGGCCGGGTGAATCTGCTGGGAGAACACACCGACTACAACGGGGGCCCGGTCCTTCCGATGGCGCTCCAGCGCCGCACGGTGGTCGCCGCGGCTCCGGGGCCAGAGTGGCAGGCGGTCTCCGATCTCAGTGAAATGGCGGCGTCGTTCGATCCGGCTGCGACCCGAACGGGGCAGTGGACCGACTACCTCGCGGCGGTGGCGGCGGAGCTGATCGCATCCGGAGTGGCGGTGAGCCCGATGCGGATCGCCGTCGCCAGCAACCTGCCGGTTGGCGCGGGCCTCTCATCCAGCGCGGCCCTCTGCGTTGCCGCCGCGCGTGCCATGGTGCAGGTGAGCGATCGCCGGTTCAAGCCGAGCGCGTTGGCGGAGACGGCCTTTCGGGCGGAACACGATCGCGTGGGGGTGCGGTGCGGGCGAATGGACCAGACGATCGCCGCCGAGGCGATGGCTGAACATGCGATGCTGTTCGACACCGGAAGCGGGCGAGTGGAACAGCTCCCGATGCCGTGGACCGTGTGGCTGATCGAGACCGGTGTCTCACGCCGGCTCACCGAAGGCGCCTACAACCAGCGCCGCGCCGAGTGCGACGAAGCGCTGCTGCTGCTGCAGGAGCGATGGCCGGGGCTCCGCAAGATCGCGGCACTGCCGGCGGCTCGGCTCGACAGCGCGATGGAACTGCTGCCTCCGCCGCTCGACCGCCGGGTCCGTCACGTGGTGACCGAAACCGCCCGTACCTTCGCCGCGGCGCAGGCGCTCAGCCAGTCGGATCGCGCTGCGCTGGGGCGCCTGATGATCGCGGGGCACATGTCGCTCAAGAACGATTACCAGTCGAGCTGCCTCGAGGCCGACAGCATCGTCACCGCAGCGCAGGAAGCCGGCGCCGATGGCGCGCGGCTTACCGGTGCCGGGTGGGGCGGGACGGTGCTGATGCTGGCCGACGAGGTTCGCGCCGGCGAGATCATCCGAGCGGTGCGCCTCGATTTCCGGCGGCGGTTCAGCCGCTCGCCGGTGGTCTGGCGGGCCAGGGCAGGGGTGGGAGTGCGGGGGCACAGTCTTTAGGCGGTATATTGTCGCAAGCCCGCCCGGGTGGCGAAATCGGTAGACGCATGGGACTTAAAATCCCTTGGGGGCAACCCCGTGCGGGTTCGAATCCCGCCCCGGGTACTAGGCGCTAGGCGATAGTCGCTAGTCGCTAGTTACTTCAGGCGTGGGTCATGGGTCATGAGTCGTGGGTCATGGGGGCGTGAGGCGCGAGGCATAAGGCGTGAGGCCGTCACCCCCGCGGAAGCGGGGGTCCAGCCGGCTGGATTCCCGCTTTCGCGGGAATGACGGCCGTGCACTCCCTCTAGCGACTAGCCCCTAGCCCCTAGCACCTAGGTAGGCCACCCCGCCGGCCTCCCCGTCGCCAGGACCAGCGCC
>DASSTY010000116.1:0-2975 GCA_035707585.1 Gemmatimonadales bacterium | reverse complement strand
CTTGAGCTCGGCGGCAAGCGCGGTGGCAACGGCGAGCCCATCGACCGGCACCGGATCGGCCTGCAGCTGCACCGCACGGGTGGCGCCGATGCTCAACGCCTTTCGGAGCGTTTCCTGGACGCCGTCGGGCCCCAGCGATATGGCGACGACTTCGCCCTGGCCGGCCTTCTCGACCAGCTGGAGCGCCACTTCGAGGGCGTAGCCGTCGAAATCGCTCATGTCGTATTTCATGCCGGCGGAATCCACCGACCGCCCGTCGGGCGCGATCGAGAAGCGCATCTCCATATCGGGGACGCGCTTGATGCATACGGCGATCTTCAAGATGATCCTCGCGTCAGAGTGATTCAGCGGCGAAAAGTAGTCGCAGAGGGAGGGGGCTGGCTAGGCGAGGGATGAGAAGCGAGAAACGAGAAACGGGAAACGGGAAGCGGGAAACGGGAAGCGGGAAGCGGGAGATGAGAAGAGGGGACGGCGATGTGACGGCTAGTCGATCGGGCCGGAGAAGGTATCGCAGTCCGCGGGATTGCCGCTTCGGAGTCCACGCTGAAGCCAGTGCGCCCGCTCCGCGGCGGTGCCATGGGTGAACGACTCCGGATGAACTCCCTCGCCGGCGCTCTGCTGAATTCGGTCGTCCCCCACCGCTGCCGCTGCCGCGAGGCCTTCGTTGACGTCGCCGGGATCGAGCAGATCGCGCTGTTTGGTGGAATGCCCCCAGACGCCGGCGTAGCAGTCGGCCTGCAGTTCGAGCCGAACCGACAGCGCGTTGGCATCCGCCGGATTCTGCTGCTGCGCCTGGCGCACCTGCTGTTCGGTACCGACCAGCTCCTGGATGTGGTGACCCAGTTCATGCGCCACGACGTAGGCCTCGGCGAAATCGCCCGGCGCGCCGAATCGCTGCTTCAGCTCGTTGAAGAAGCCGAGATCGAGATAGATCCGGCCATCGGTGGGGCAGTAGAACGGTCCCATCGCCGACTGGGCGACGCCGCAGCCGGACTGCACCGCATCGCGGAAGAGCATCATGCGCGCGTGGGTGTACGGCACGCCGCGCTGGGTGAGCAGACTGTCCCAGGTCTGCTGCGCGTCATCCAGCACGAACGACATGAACAGCACCAGGGTGTCTTCGGCCGGTGTGGTCGCAACCGGGCCCGATTCCGCGCTGGGCGAAAGCGCCGCCTGGTCGTTGCCGGCGCCGAGCAGACTGAAGAAGTCGCGATGGAAAACCGCGCTCAGGATCAGCAGGATCAGGAATCCGCCGATGCCGAGCCGTCCGAATCCCCCGAACCGCCCGCCACGGCGATCCTCGATATCAGAGCTGACTCGGCCCGGTGTCCAGCGCATGGGAGCTAGGCGGGAAGGCGGGAGGACGGGAAGACGGGAAGACGGGAAGACGGGACGTTGCTCCGGCGAAGCAACGGTCCGCCCGTGGCGCTGAGACTAGGTCGGCACTCGGTGACGCGACGGGACGACTTCTCATCTTCCCGTCCTCCCGTCTTCCCGTCTTCCCGTCTTCAAAACGCATTCAACCCCGTCACTTCCTGCCCGAGGATGAGCGTATGCATGTCGTGGGTGCCTTCGTAGGTGTAGACCGACTCGAGGTTGGCCAGGTGGCGCATCGAGTGGTATTCCACCAGGATGCCGTTGGCGCCGAGGAGGCGGCGCGATTCGCGGGCGCAATCGGTGGCCATGCTGACGTTGTTGCGCTTGGCCAGCGACACCTGCGACGGGGTCATCGTCCCGGCGTCCTTGAGGCGGCCGAGCTGCAGGGTGAGGAACTGCGCCTTGGTGATTTCGGTGAGCATGTCCACCAGCCGCGCCTGCTGGAGCTGAGTCTGCGCGATCGGCTTGTTGAACATGATGCGGCTCTGGGCGTAGCGCAGCGCTTCGTCGTAGCAGGCCATCGCGGCGCCGATCGCCCCCCAGGCGATTCCGTAGCGGGCCTGGGTGAGGCACATCAGCGGGCTCTTGAGTCCGCCGCTCCGGGGCAGCAGCGCGTCCTTGGGAAGATGAACATCTTCCAGATGGATTTCGCTGGTGTCCGATGCGCGGAGCGAGAGCTTGCCCTTTTGATCGCGCGCGGTGTACCCCTTGGTATCGGTGGGGACGATGAAGCCGCGAATCGAGCGGGCGTCGTCGACATCACCGGTCTTGGCCCAGATGACCGACACCGTGGCCTGGGAGCCGTTGGTGATCCACATCTTTGTGCCGTTGAGCACCCAGCCGTCGGCGGTTTCGCGCGCGGTGGTGATCATGCCCCCGGGGTTGGAGCCGTAATCCGGTTCGGTGAGCCCGAAGCAGCCGATCTCCTGGCCGCTGGCCAGCGCCGGCAGCCAGCGCTTTTTCTGCTCGTCGGATCCGAAGGTGAAAATCGGATACATCACCAGGGCACCCTGGACCGACGCGAACGAGCGGATCCCGCTGTCGCCCCGTTCCAGCTCCTGCATGATGAGCCCGTAGGCCACGTTGTTGAGCCCGGCGCAGCCGTATTCCTCGGGCAGATTGGCGCCGAAGAGCCCCAGCTCCGCCATTCCCGGGATGAGCTGCCTGGGGAATTTTCCTTCGATGTAGCACTCGCCGATCACCGGCATCAGGTGCTCGTCCACCCAGGCCCGCACCGTGTCGCGGATGGCCCGCTCCTCCTCGCTCAGGAGGGTGTCGATGTTGTAGAAATCGACTCCGGTGAACTGGGTGGAACCGACCATCGTTGTCATTGCTGCCCCGTGAGAGTGGTTGCCTGGGGAAAGATAAAGGGTCGGAGGCGGCGGCGCCGCTTAGGCGGAGGCGGCTCCGCCGCCTGGTCGGAGGCGGCTCCGCCGCCTGGTCGGAACGGCGCTGCCTGCTTCGCAGGGACGCGCCGTTGGTCGGAGCCAGCGCTGCGGCGCTGGCCGGTCGGAATGACGGTTCGACGCTGGTCGGTGCGCCCGTCCGACCATCCGGCCCCGCAGGGCCGGATCCGACCATGCAGCCGCCGCAGGCGC